>DATJMX010000024.1 GCA_035508495.1 Candidatus Binataceae bacterium | reverse complement strand
TTACAGATTGGTAGCGGACTGCTAGGGTAGCGAGGGAGGTGGCGAGGATGAGCAGAGCGAACACGGCGTTGCTGATTGGCGAAGCTGAGCGCCTGAAACTGCAGGCCTTGGTCCGCTCGCGCAGCATGCCGCAGTCGTTGGTGCGGCGGGCGCGGATCGTGTTGCCGTCGGGCGAGGGCCAGTCCAATCGGGAAGTGTCACGGCGCTGCGGGGTCAGCGCCCCGGCGGTTAGCCACTGGCGGCGCCGCTATCAAGAACGCGGGCTGGCGGGTTTGCACGACGAATTGCGGCCGGGCCGCCCGCGCACTCACGACGATGAAAAGGTTGCGGAACTGATTAAGCTGGTAGTGCAGCGCAAGCCCGACCAAGCCACCCAGTGGAGCGTGCGCTCGGCAGCCGCCGTCACCGGCATCCCCAAGAGCACGGTGGGCCGCTATTTCGCGCGTCGGTTTACAGCCGCATCGGTCCAAGAGCTTCAAGCTCTCCACCGACCCGTTCTTCGTGGAGAAGGTGCGCGCCATCGTGGGGCTGTACCTTAATCCGCCCGACAAGGCGCTGGTGCTGTGCGTGGGCGAGAAGAGCCAGGTGCCGGCGCTGGAACGCACCCAACCGGTGTTGCCGATGGGGTTGGGTTATGTCGAAGGAGTAACTCACGATTACTACCGTCACGGCACTACCACCCTGTTCGCGGCACGCGATACCCTCGACGGCAAAGTGATTACCTCGTGCAAGCCGCGCCATCGGCACCAGGAATTCCTCGCGTTCCTCAATCACCTCGACCGCAGCGTCCCGGGCGGGCTCGACATCCATCTGATCGCAGACAACTACGGCACCCACGTCGAGCGCTGGTTCGGCCTTATCACCCAGCAGGCAATTCGGCGCGGGTCGTTCCGCAGCGTCGGCGAGTTAGGGCAGAAAATCGACGCCTACGTCGCCAGTTACAATCTGCATCGGCATCCCTTGGTGTGGACCGCTACCGCCGACTCGATCCTCGCAAAACTTCAACGCCTTCGTAAAGTTATTAATGGGACATCACGCTAGGTTGTGCGCGTCATGTATGCGTACCAAATCGCGGGATGGACGGTCTTTTTCTCGGTTGCGGCCGGAGTTGCGGCTACGCTGACCGGCCTCATCTTCGTCGCCGTTTCGATCAACTTGAGCCGTATTCTCGAATTTCCCGGTCTTTCGGAACGCGCTGCTGAATCGATTCTTCAGCTCGTCGCTGCACTCATGATTCCGCTGGTGGGCCTCGTGCCGGACCAGTCACTCACTATGCTCGGCATCCAGATAACGATTGGCGGGTTCGTTCTCTGGATCCTGCAGGTCCGGTTTCAGCGCCGCGCCTTGCATATCACCGAGGGCCGGCGGCGGCCGTTCTTTTCGTTCGCAATCGCTCAGGTCGCGACGATTCTGTTCATAGTCGGAGGAATCTCGACGATAGCGCGCGCGTTCGGCGGGCTTTACTGGCTGGTGCCTGGCATCATTTTCTCAATCGCGGTCGGCGTCTCGAACGCGTGGGTACTGCTGGTCGAAATTCTGCGCTGAGAACCCTTCACCCCATCGCGCCGATCTCGTGGCTGAGCGCGGAGCCGATGGCGCGCGCGAGTTCGAACAGTTTCGTCATCGGCTCGAAGACAGTGTTGTGCTCGACCGCGTAAGACAGCGCCGCCTCGGGCTGATAACTCGCAGTTTCGCCGAAATCATCGCCACCGGGATCCTCGGCCTGGATCGGAAAGATGTGCGAGAGGCGCTCGACCGCGTCCGACACCTCGAGCCCTAGGATTCTTTCGATCACATCTTCGCGCGTGACTCCGCCGCTCGGACTGAACGCCGGGATCGCCGTCGCGAGCATCGCGATTCGCTGTATCAGTGCAACGCGCAACGCGTGAAGCAGGACGAGCCTGCGGCGGCGCGCGCTGTCCGCGGGAGGCAGATGCTCAATCAGGAGCAGATGATCAGCCTGGAGGCGGCGGATGACGCGCGCGACGCGATCGTGGCGGGCGATTTTTTCGGTGAGGCGCGCGAGCTCGCGCATCGCCTTGGTCCGCGACGCGGCACGGGTGCGCCCCGAATGCGTCAGCCATAAGCCCGGGTCAAACACGTGCGCATACGCGCGCATCGCATCGAGGTCGCTGAACTCGAGCGCCGCCGCCGCAAGTTCGAGCGCGCGTCGGAAGCGTGGCGAGCGCGCATGCATCACGGCGAACATCTCGGGGTCGCGTGCTACCGCACGCCCGAGGCCGTAAATCGTGTTCGCGAAAAATCCCATCTGCTGAAGAATGGCGTTGTTCAGGATCGCGCGCAGCTGCGACGGATGCTCAATTGCCGGCGCGCGGCTCGACTCTTCGCTGATGCGCGCCGCGGGCCGCGAACCGCTGCGATAGAGCATGTTGGTGCCGTACAGCCCGAGCAGAGCCGCGTAGTCGGGGTCATCGACGAAACTTGAGAACTCCTGCTGCACGGTCGCGAAAAATTCCGCGGCATAGTCGGGCGCGGAGTAAATCGGATCGCCTGAACTCTCCGAATCGGCAGCGAAAGCGAAGTCAAGAATCCTCGTCACCACCGCAAGCGCGGCCGGCCTCGTGAGGAGGGGCAGGAATCCGTCGCCGCCCTGGAAACTCACCTCCTCTTTCACCCTGATTCCACGGCTTGCGAACTCGGCGCGATTCATCGACGGCGCGAGGTAGCGGAAGCGATCCGCGAGGGTTCCGGGATGGCCCCCGCGTCCGATCGAATCACCATGAGTGTTGAACAGGATCACTTCGAGTGAGCCGAGGCCGTGGCGCTCGAGCAGCTGCGCAAGACGCAGGCGCAGCCGCTCAATACGATACGTCGCCGCCATCTGGCCGACGAAACGCCCCGAATCAGAGTAACCGAACTGCACGGCGAAGCGGCCGAGCTTCGCCAGGTAGTTTCGATAATGCGGGCTCTTCAGCGCTTCTTCGATCACGCGCTCGCCGCGCTCGAACGCTTCCTCGGTCTCGAACAGCGGCGATATCTCAACCCGGTCTTCGACGCCGAAAAGCCGCGCGTAGTAGAGCGCCGTCAGCAGCGTGAAGCCGGTCTCGGTCTCCGCGATAAGAAAGCGGATCGGCGTGGCGGCATCGACGAACTTGACCATCTGCGCGACGGTCATCATCAGGCGCCGCGCCGAGGCCTGCTCGATCATGAGCGACGCGAAGCTGATCGTCACCGGGCGCACGCTGCCGAGCAGATCGTTGATCGCATTGAAATAAGAACGGCGGTTCGACGGATCGTTGGGATCGGTTTCAAGCCCGACGCGCCTGCGAATCGCATTGTGGAGTTGGCTCGTATTGAGCCGCACGTGCACATGCGCAAGGCCGGGGCCGTGGTTTGCCAGTGCAGCGCGCAGCACCAGCAGATCGATTCGGAGATCGTCATCGGCATCCGCGCGATCCAACGCGGAATCGACCAGTTCGATGAGCGGGGTGATATCGACCAGCGCGTCGGCGCGTCCAGCAACCATCGCGCGCGAAAATTCAGCCATGCGATGCGGCTCGCGCTCGGCCTCGGCGAGCAGGGCCGATTGCCGCGCGACGGTTGCGATCGCGCGATCGAGCAGATGCGCAGCCGGCTCGAGTGCTTTGACCAGCGGCAGCGGCGCCCAGGCCACGATTCTTGCGATCGCCGCGCGATACCGTGCGAGCGCGGCGCTTTTGTCGGCCATACGCACTGCGAAGCTGCGCATCGAAGTAACGTCGGTGCGGCCGTCCTGATCGTAGCCGACCCATGAGGCAAGCGTGATGAGACGCGGCGTGAGTTCGGTCCATCGATCCGGCCATTTCGTACGTGCAACGCTCAGAACGGCGTGACCCAGATCGTCGATCGCCTCATGCAAATGGCGCAGCGCTTCGAGCGACCACTCGTGCTCGATATCGAGAGTCAGTGGCTCGGGCGGGCGATGGTTCGCGGCGCGTGCGGCGTTCAGCCGCTCATGACGAGCGGCTTCGTCGAGCGGAGCACCGGCGCAGGTCGTTCCGCACCCAAGCTCAGAGAGCGCGCGCGCCGTCGCGAGCGAGATCGCGAAGGTAGGATGCGCAGTGAGGACGACGCCGAAGACCGGGCGCTCGACGGTTGTGCGAAAACGATCGAAGTCATTGCTTTTGGCCAACTCTTCGATATGGGTCGTGATAGCCGCGCGATTTGCGTCCGCGTCGGTTTCGCCGAGATACGTGTGGAGTCTGCGCGCGCGTCCGGCAAAGGCATCGACGGTGAGATCGCGCACGAGCGCATCGAGATCGTGGAGGCTTATCTCGCCGCGATCGATTCGCCGCGACAGATCGATCGCGAACAATACGATTGGATTACTGAAAGGGTCGGCTGCCGAGCGCTCGCGCAAACTGGCAAGGCCGGCCTCGAGAGCGGCGGGGGCGATGCGAGCTTCGTCATGAGCGCTGATTTTGTAACTCGATGCCACCGCGAGCTGTGCGCGCCGGCGATCCTCAATTCAGCCATGACGTTGCCGCCGGACACTCGGGAATTGTGGCAATCAAGCAAAGTTATGACGAGGGCAGCCGTTTAAACTTGGAATATCCTCACCCGCGCAGCGGAAGAGGTTATCCCAACCGGCTACCAGCCAAAGCCAACCGAGCCGGTGTACTGATTGTAACCCTGGCCATTGCCGTATTGGTTGAAGCGGTACTCTGCGCCGACGAATGACTTGTCGAGGATGCCCTGGATCGGCGGGAGCTTGAGCGCCGACAGACCAAGCTCGAAGCCTGCGCCGAATACGCCTCCGCCCTGCACGTCGGCGTCGTAATGACGATAGTTGGCGCCTGGATTGCCGTTTTTCACCACCACCGGCGTGCTTAACAAGTTGATATACATTGACGGACCAGCCAGTGCGTATGGCTTGAACGCCTCGAGACTCGCGAGCCCCAGCAGGCCCATGTCGAGGTGATATTGTACGGTCGGCTGCAGCGACAGCGTGTACATCCAGGTGTTGAATGGAGGATTACCGAGTTGGCTGATAAGGTTGGCGTTGGTGTAGGCGTGATTGCCTTGCGTCCATCCCACCAGCATCTCACCCGCGATAAAGCCACCGGGAATTCCATCTTCATGAGTCAGCAGCCGATGGTTGAGGAACGCGCCGTAATAAAGCCCGCCCGGCATCCCGTATGGCGACTCGGACCATCCCGTGCGGAATCCCACTTCGAGCGGAACTGAACGCTGCTTCTCCTTAACGTCGCTCAATTCCGCCTGCATCGCGGGCATTTGTTGCTGAATCGCGGTGAGCGGCTGACTCGTCTGCTGCATCTGATGCATCAGCAAGTCAATTTGCTGTCTCTGGGTGTTGAGCTGATCCTGAATCGAGTGATTCTGGATTTCGAGCGTCTGGTTCTGCTGCTCGAGCTGATTGATGCGAAGTTGCATCTCCTGTTGGGAGACCTTGGCGACTTTAGCCCGGTGTTCAGCGGCCGATGCGCCTGCGGGCCAGGTCGTCGCCAGCGCAAGCCCGAGAGCGAACGCTCGGATGCGGTTAGATCTCTTTATCGATCCTGACATGCCTTCCTCCCTGGACGCAGCCCCCAATCGAGCGGGTTAACGCATCAGGCATGCCAGAACACGAGGACTCACGTAGCGTTCAAAAGGCCGCTCAAATCAATACGAAAAAGGTTGTGCAGAGATGCGAGCGACAAATTGTTGGCGCGTTTGGATACCACTTTGTAGCCTCGACGACGCCAACGGAAGCAATCTTTCGATAGCTGCATTATCAGACCTGATTAGTTCGGAATCGATTTGCGACGCTTGCTCGCGGCGGGCGCTGCTCACATGATACGAGCAAAACCCTCAATCCAACCGCGCCTCAGGAGGCTCTAATATGATCGACCTCTACTACTGGCCGACGCCGAACGGGCACAAGATCACCATCTACCTCGAAGAGACCGGACTGCAATATCGAATCGTGCCGGTGAATATCCGCAAGGGCGAGCAGTTCGAGCCTGACTTTCTCGCGATCAGTCCCAACAATCGGATGCCGGCGATCGTCGATACTGACGGCCCCGGCGGCAAGCCGATTTCGATTTTCGAATCCGGCGCCATCCTCCTCTACCTCGGCGAGAAGACCGGCAAGCTTCTCCCCGCTGAGACGCGCGCGAAGTACGACGTCATCCAGTGGCTGATGTTCCAGATGGCCGGTGTCGGTCCGATGTTCGGACAGCGCGGGCATTTCCTGCGCGCCGCGCCGGAGAAGCTTCCGTATGCGATCGAGCGTTACACGAACGAATCGCGCCGGCTGCTCAACGTTATGGACAAGCAGTTGAAGGATCGGCCTTATCTCGCGGGCGAATACTCGATCGCTGACATCGCGACGTATCCGTGGGTAGTCGGCACGCGGCGCGAGCCCGAGCAGCTCGAGAGCCGGCCGAACTTCAAGCGCTGGCTCGATGCGATCTCGGAGCGACCTGCGGTCAAGCGCGGTCTGGCGGTGATGGCCGATCTGCCGCCCGAGCCGCTCGACGATGAAGCGCGCTCGATCCTCTACGGCAACAAGCAGTTCGAAAAGCGCTGAGTGAAATTGCGGGCGCGGCTCATCGCGGGCCGCGTCCGTCTCAGAGCGAGAGGCGTCTCAGCCGCAACGCGTTGGTGATCACCGAGAACGAGCTGATGCTCATCGCGGCCGCGGCGATCATCGGACTCAGCAGGATTCCGAACGCGGGATAAAGAACGCCTGCGGCGATCGGAACGCCGAGACCGTTGTACACAAACGCAAAGAAAAGATTCTGCCGGATGTTCCCCATCGTCGCGCGGCTGAGCAATCGCGCACGCACGATTCCGCGCAGATCGCCCTTGACGAGGGTCACGCCCGCGCTTTCGATCGCGACGTCGGTCCCCGTTCCCATCGCGATCCCGACCTGCGCCTGCGCGAGCGCAGGCGCATCGTTCACGCCGTCTCCCGCCATCGCGACGATACGGCCCTCGCTCTGCAGCCGCTTGACCGCCTCGGCCTTCTGATTCGGCAACACCTCGGCGACGACCTGATCGATGCCGAGCTCGCGCGCGACGGCTTCAGCAGTGGCGCGGCTGTCGCCGGTCAGCATGACAATCTTCACACCGTCGGCGTGAAGCTGGCGAATCGCTTCGGCTGTCGTCGCTTTGATCGGATCGGCCACGCCGAGCAGTCCCGCGACCTTGCCGTCGATCGCGACGTACATCACGGTCTGACCCTCGGTGCGCATCGCATCGCCGTCGGAGGCGAGCGCGGTGCCAGCGCCGATTCGTTCCATCAGCACCCGGTTGCCGAGCGCGACCTGGTGATTCCCGAGCATGCCCGTGACGCCTTTTCCAGGGATTGACAGGAAGTTATCAGCATTGCTCAGGATGACCTTGCGGGATTCCGCGCCGGCGACGATTGCGGCTGCGAGCGGATGCTCGCTGCCGCGCTCGAGGCTCGCGGCCAGCCGCAGCATCTCGTTCTCATCGAAGCCCGGCGTCGCAATCACCCTGACCAGCTTGGGCTTGCCTTCGGTGAGCGTGCCGGTTTTGTCCACGACAAGAGTATCGACCTGGCGCAGCACCTCGATCGCCTCGGCGTTTCTGAAGAGCACGCCGAGCGTCGCGCCTTTACCCGTCGCGACCATGATCGACATCGGCGTGGCGAGGCCCAAAGCGCACGGGCATGCGATGATCAGCACCGCGACGGCGTTGATGAGCGCGTGAGCCATTTTTGGGTCGGGCCCCAATGTCGCCCAAATGATAAATGTGATGATCGCGGCGCCAACGACCGCCGGGACGAAGTATGCGGCGGCGCGATCCGCCAGGCGCTCGATCGGAGCGCGACTGCGCTGCGCTTTGGCAACCATCTTGACGATTTGCGCGAGCAGGGTCTCGCTGCCTACGCGCTCAGCGCGCATCACGAATGAGCCCGCGCCGTTGACGGTCGCGCCGATCACGCGATCGGCGGCGTGCTTCTCGACCGGGATCGGTTCTCCCGTCACCATCGACTCGTCGATCGCACTTGCGCCCTCAACTACGACGCCGTCGGCGGGAACTTTCTCTCCTGGCCGCACGCGGAGTTGATCTCCGGGATGCACCTCGTCGAGCGGGACGTCTTCCTCGACGCCGTCGCGGATTCGGCGCGCGGTCTTGGGTGCGAGGCCGAGCAGCGCGCGAATCGCGGCGCCGGTCTGGCTGCGCGCGCGCAGCTCGAGCACCTGGCCGAGCAGGACCAGCGCGACGATCACGGCCGCGGGCTCGAAGTACACGGCGACCTCGCCACCCGCGCCGCGGAACGAAGGCGGAAAAATCTGCGGCATCGTCGCCGCGACGATGCTGTACACGTATGCGACGCCGACGCCGAGTCCGATAAGCGTAAACATGTTGAGACTGCGGTTGACGATCGACATCCACGCGCGCTCAAAGAAGGGCCATCCACCCCACAACACGATCGGCGTGGTGAGAATCAGCTCGGTAAAGATGAGAGTCGCAGGCGCGAGAATTCCGCCTGAAACGATCATGCTGCCCATGTCGAGGATGACGACGATCGCCGCGAGCGCGGCGCAGACCCACAGCCGCTGCGTCATCGCGTCGAGTTCGCTCTTATCCTCGACGGGAGTTGCGGTGCGCGGCTCCAGCGCCATCCCGCAAATCGGACACGCGCCCGGACCGGGGCGCACGATCTCCGGATGCATCGGGCAGGTGTACTCAACCGGCCCCGCGATCGCGGCAACAGGCTTGGGTGCCGCGGCGCCGTGCGACCTGTGCCCATGCAGGTGCGCGGAATGATCGTGCGCCGCAGGCTTGTTCAGGTAGCGCGCGGGATCGGCGGCGAATTTGTTGCGACATCCTTCACTACAGAAGTAGTAGGTCGTCCCACCACTTTCGGTTGACCACTTCGAATTCTCGGTCACGCTCATGCCGCACACGGGATCCTTGAGCGGAGCCGCGCCCACGCTGGATGGCGCCGGATGATGCCCGTGATGCTCATGCTCCATCGAAAAAAACTCTCCTCAAGTCAGATGCCGCTCGATTTATTCCCGATACGGGTCGCGCTCCCACCGATCGCAGGCAAGCGCCATCCTATAGAGTTAGACGATCGCGGATTCATCTTCGCAACCATTGAAATCTTGCTGCGGATCGATTCCTTTACAGCTAAGGAGCAACGCCGATGGCAAACGAACGCGAACAGTCCCCCGCGCATCGCGAAGATTGGCTGGCACTGGTCAGCGAGCAAGTGCTCGAACCTGAGACCGCCATCATCGATCCGCACCATCATCTATGGGATCACCGCAACAGCCGCTACCTGCTCGAAGAGATCCTGCACGACACCGGCTCGGGCCATCGCGTGCTCGGTACGGTGTTCGTCGAATGCATGTCGATGTATCGCAAGGACGGACCCGACGCGATGAAGTCGATCGGGGAGACTGAGTTCGTCAACGGCGTCGCGGCGCAAAGCGCGAGCGGCCGCTATGGCGACACGCGAGTCGCCGCGGGAATCGTGAGCTTCGTCGATCTGACGCTGGGCTCGGCGGCGCGTGAAGTGTTGCAGGCGCATATCGCGGTCGCGCCGGAAAGGTTCCGCGGCATCCGCCATGCCGCAGGATGGGACGCGCATCCCGACGTCGCGAATTCACACACCAACCCGACGCGCGATCTGTATGACTCGGCGAAATTCCGCGAAGGCTTCGCGCAGCTTGCGCCGCTGGGTCTCACCTTCGATGCGTGGAACTATCATCCGCAGATCCCGGAGCTGACGAGCCTCGCGCGCGCGTTCCCCGGCACGACCATTATACTCGATCACTTCGGCGGACCGCTCGGCACCGGTCCTTACGAGGGCAAGCGCGCCGAAATTTTCCCCAAGTGGAAGGCCGACATCGCCGAGCTCGCGAAATGTCCGAACGTCGTGGTCAAGCTCGGCGGAATCAACATGGCGGTGAACGGCTTCGGATGGCATCGGCGGCCCAAGCCCGCGACCTCCGACGAGCTGGTCGCGGCGACCGGCGATTACTACTTCCACACGATCGACAAGTTCGGGCCGTCGCGATGCATGTTCGAGAGCAACTTCCCGGTCGATCGCGTATCGTGCTCGTACCTCGTGCTGTGGAACGCGTTCAAGAAAATGGCGGCGCGCTACAACGATGACGAACGTGCCGACCTGATGCGGCGCACCGCGGCGCGCGTTTATCGGCTCAAGCTCTGACTGCGATTTTGCGTCATCGCACGATCGCTGGTTGACTGATTCGCGGAGGTACTCGGATGAAAGCTCCGGGCATCGGCGACCTCGATATCGCGATCGCGCGTGCGCGAATCGTTTTCTCGCTGGTCGCACTTTTTTCGATTTACGTCGATCCGACGACGGCGGGCGGCTTCCTGCAGCTCGATCCGCTCGTACTCGCGACATTGCTGTTGCATCTGACCTACAGCATCACGACGTGGCTCGCGCTCAGCAGGTTCAACGCGGGACGGCGAATGCTGACGGCGTCGGTCGCGTTCGATCTCACCTTTGCCACCGCGCTCGCGTTTATGACCGAAGGCAAGACCAGCCCTGCTTACATCTTCTTTGTGTTCGCGATCATCGCGGGCGGATACCGTTTCGAAATTTGGGCTTCGCTCGGCGTGACGGCACTTAGTGTCGCGCTCTACCTGATAGTGATCGCGCTCTCGCCGCACGGGCTGTCGAGCGTTTACATGATGCGCGCGGTGTACCTCGCCATCGTCGGCTACCTGATCGAGTTTTTCGGCGAGCAGCGTGCGCGCTTCGAGTCCCGCCTTCGCGAGCTGGAGAACGCGGCGCAGCGCCAGCTGATCGCGCTCGAATTGCACGACGGCTACGTGCAGGCGCTCGCGGGCATCAATCTGCGGCTCGAAGTATGCCGCCAGCTTCTCGGCTCGAAGCGGCCGCACGACGCGCTCGCCCAAATCACGGAGCTGCAGACCGGAGTCACGCGTGAATACGACGAAGTGCGCGATTACATCAGGACGCTCGCCGGCACCGAGCATAAGGGCTCACGCGACAACTCGATCGCCAGCGCCGACACGCGCTTTCACGTGCGCGCGGAATTCACCGGCAGCGCGATGGTCGTCGAGCACGTGATGCACATCATGCTCGAAGGGATGCGCAACGCGTGGCATCACGGCAATCCACATAGCGTCAAGGCGGGAGCTGCGGTCGCAGGCGATTCAATCCGGATTACGATCGACGATGACGGGGCAGGATTCGGCGAGACCAAGGAAGCGCCGTGGGCGATCGCGCTGCGCGTGGCCGAAGTAGGCGGCCGTGTAAAACTCGACGGCGCGCAACCAGGCGCGCATCTCGAGATCGAGATTCCGGCAACTTAGCCGGATGCGAAACGGGAGCCGATGTTGCCACCGGCTCCCGTCATAGTCGGATTAGCGGGGTTCTTTTTCGCCGCGATACTTTAGGCTCAGCGCCGCGACTCCGGCGGCGATGTTGAGGCCGTTCTGGCCTTCGAATGACACGGGCTGCAGCGCGATCGAATGTTTGAAGCCGCCGATCAACACGTTGGCGCCCGCGCCTGCGCCCAGCGCAACGCTCGCCGTCGCGCCGCCGTAGCTCCCGGCAAGTGCGCCGGGCCTGAGATCGTTGGTTGGCGCGGCGACCGCCCACAGGATCACGGCGGACTTCAGATAGCCGATATCCGCGCCGAACTTGGAAACGCTTCCGCTGTAATACTCAGTTCGGCCACCGTTCGCCGTGTAAGAGCATCGGAGATCGCGCGACGAACCGAAGACAAATCCCCATCCCGCAGCCTCATGGCAGGTCAGGTATCCGGTTTTGATCGTCGCCTTCTCTTCCGCGTGCGCGGGCAGCGACCAGCAGCTCAGCAGCGCGCAAGCCGCAACAAGCGCAAGTTTGGTTCGAAGTGCAGGTTTCATTGGCTTCTCCTCGGCAGCTCAGATTGCTGATGAAAGCGTAAATGGAAATATCGCCGTTAGACAATTAGATGACGCAGTGGTCGTGAGCGTGTCACTGTGCTAGCGCGAATCGTTTTCGCGGCAGGAGCATCTCACCAGTAGCGCAGAAAGTGCCAATGGGTTGTAATCGTCACGAAGTGCCCGGCGGCTAAAGTTCCGCTGCCTCATCTGACCCAGGAGACTATCCATGGCAGGATTTGAATCAGATGCCTTTGTTTTCTTCGGCGCAACCGGCGACCTCGCCTACAAGCAGATCTTTCCCTCGCTGCAGGGGCTGATTCGCGACGAAGGGCTCGATACGCCGATCATCGGCGTCGCCAAATCCGGATGGAACCTCGAGCAACTCAAAGTGCGCGCCAAGGACAGCCTCGAGAAGCATGGCGGTGTCGATGAAGCGGCCTTCAAAAAGCTGAGCGAGCTGCTGCGTTATGTCGATGGCGATTATGCCGACACCGCAACGTTCGCGCAGGTCCGCAAGGAACTCGGCGAGGCCAAGAAGCCGCTGCATTACCTCGCGATCCCGCCGAGCATGTTCGGCCCCGTCGCCGAGGGGCTCGCGAAGTCGGGATGTGGCGACAATGCGCGCGTTGTCGTGGAGAAGCCGTTCGGCCACGACCTCGCGTCGGCAGCCCAGCTCAACGATATCATCCACAAGTATTTTCCCGAGAATCGCATCTATCGCATCGATCACTATCTCGGCAAAGAGCCAGTTCAGAACGTTCTTTATACCCGCTTCGCCAATCCGATCTTCGAGCCGATCTGGAACCGCAACTATATTCACAGCATCCAGATCACGATGTCCGAAGAGTTCGGCGTGCAGGATCGCGGACGCTTCTACGACGAGGCCGGCGCAATTCGCGACGTCGTGCAGAATCACATGCTGCAGGTCCTCGCCAACCTCACGATGGATCCCCCGACCGGCGAAGATCATGAGGCGATGCGCGACGAGAAGGCCCGTCTGTTGAAGGCGGTGCGGCCGCTTTCGCCGGAATCGGTGGTGCGCGGGCAATATCGCGGCTATCGCTCGGTTCCGGGCGTCGCTCCCGGCTCGACGGTCGAAACCTTCGTCGCACTGCGCTTGCTAATCGATACCTGGCGATGGGCCGGCGTGCCGATTTTCATCCGGGCCGGAAAGCTCCTGCCGCTCACCGCGACGGAGATCTTCGTTGAGTTCAAACGGCCGCCGCGCGAGACCTTCCATGAAATTGTGCCGGCGCGTTCGGCGCACATGCGAATGAGGATCAGCCCCGACATCAGCATCGGCCTTGGCGTACGCGTCAAGACACCCGGCGAGCGGATGGTCGGCGACGACGTCGAGCTTAACCTGACGCGGCGCGCCGCCGACGATGAGCCGCCGTATCAGCGGCTGCTCGGCGATGCGATGCGCGGCATCAATGAACTGTTCGCGCGGCAGGACCTGGTCGAGGCGCAATGGCGGATCGTCGAGCCGATCCTCGGCAACGTCACGCCAGTTTACGTTTATGAGCCGGGCACCTGGGGACCCGAGGAAGCCCAGCAGTTGATCGGCGCCGAGGGACCGTGGGTCGCGCCGCGCCCGCCTGAGAAAAGCTGATACAATTGTTCCAGGCCGCCATGGATGTCCGGCGAAATCAGTGGGGCGAATCGCCGTGGTTGCACGAGAGCCTGGAGCTTGAGCCGCCGGCCGCGTTGTTCGCGAGTCCGGATGTAATCGTAGTCGGCGCAGGATTCACCGGCACTTCCGCCGCATACCATCTGGCTAAACTTGGTGTTCGCACACTGGTGCTTGAAGCGGAAACTGTAGCGGATGGGGCGAGCGGGCGCACCGGCGGCCTAGTGCTCGAAGGAACGGCGACAGGACCGCGTCCGGGAGTCGAAGCATGCGTGCCGAAACTTCGCCGCCTCGTCGATGAAGAAGGAATCGATTGCGAACTCGATCTTCCCGGATGCTGGGAGATTGAGCATCGCGAGAACGCCGCGGCACAGATGCTGCCCTGGGCGGACGGCGGCAAACGCGTCGCGATCGCGCGAACTGTCACCGGTGGCACTGTCGAACCTGCGCGATTGAACATTGGCCTCGCCCGCGCGGCGCTTCGCGCCGGGGCTGCGATTCGCGAGAATGCCCGCGTCACGCGAATCGAGTACGAATCCAGGCCAGCAGTATATATCGATAATGAATGCTTACACGCCGACTGGGTAATCGTCGGCATCAATGCATGGATGCGATCGCTGGTCAGTCAATCGCCGTCGGCGCGGAGCTCGCTCACGTTCGCCGTGGCAACTGAGCAACTGAAAGATAGTGTGATTGATGAGATCGGTCTCGGCGACGTAATTCCTTTCTATACCGCCGACCTTCCTTACTTGTGGGGGCGGACGATGCGCGACGGTCGCGTCATATTCGGCGCGGGGTTGCTCTTCGCGGCGCCCGACGAACTCGAACAAGTCGGAACCGACCATAGAGAATTCGCGAATATCATTTCCGCGCTGCATGATCGAATCCGCCGGCTTCACCCGGCGTTAAGTATGGTTGAGCTTTCCGCTTCCTGGGCGGGACCGATCGTATTCACTGAAGGCGCAGTCCCCATAATCGGAAGTGTACCTTCATGCCCGCGAGTCCTCGTCGCCGGCGCATATGCAGGCCACGGCGTCGCGCTCAGCGTCCGCGCCGGCGAAGTGCTCGCAAATTCGATCGTCCACGGCGAACCGCTCCCCGCCTGGGGCGAACTAACGCGCTGACGCTGGCTACCCGTTTTTAGCACTTCGCGCCACAGTGAGTGGGGTACACTGCTCCTGGCGGTTAGCTTCGACCCGGATTTATGCAGTCGGGGCTAGCCTTTCAATGATCATGATGCTAGTGCTGCCGTTAAAGGGAGGGCTGCGTCGAATGACGAGGGGGCCAGACGACGAAGTATACGACGACATCCTTGGTAGAGTCTCTTCCGGTAACGCTATACTGTTTCTTGGTGCTGGAAGCACCGCGAAATGCAAACGGGAAGATGGCCAGTTGGGAGTCACTGGTAGTGAACTCGCCAAGGCAATTCTTCGCAAACTGGTAAAAGGCAACCAACTGGCGCTGAAAGACCATCAAGTTCCCGCCTTGATGGAGGCAGCCGAATATTTTCAGAGCAACATTGGGCGATCGGAACTCGATGCCTTCGTGTCGGAACGGCTTCGCGATCTTCGTCCAAGCCTTGGTCACTATCTGGCCGCAAGTTTCCCGTGGAAGGCAGTAATCACCACGAACTACAATACCGTCGCCGAACTGGCGTGGTCAGAGGCGATGCGGATTGGATTCGCCGCCCGCAAGATAGTCGTCATCCGTACCGACCATGACCTGGTAGAACTCAAGCGAGACGGAGACGAAGAAAGCGACGAGGGCGGCAAAACAATAAACCTCTACAAACCTCATGGCTGCCTGACACTCCAGAGCAAACCGGCATTGAGGATGGTGATCACCTCTCAGGACTATATCAAGTCGGAAACCATCCGAAAGACGATGTACCGCGACATCCGGAAGCTGGCAGAGAAATATACTACCGTATTCGTCGGTTACAGCCTGGCGGATTATACCTTTCGCAACCTCTATTACCGTCTATATCTTGATCTGGGTTTGTGGGCGCGACGCTCGTATTCGGTGGCCCCCATCGCTCCTGCGTTGATATTCAAATGGAAATCCCGAGCGATGGAAGACATGAAAACCACTTTGCTCAACTCGACCTTTGATGCCTTCATGTTACGGCTCGTCAGAAAACGTGGAACGTTGGATCCGCAACTGAAAGAAATTGCGAAATCGCACTGGTCCGATGTGCTGTCGAGCAACAAGGGGTACATGAGCGATTTGCACTGGAGCGATTTCTCGACGCTCAGTTCAGATAAAGGAAAGATCGGCAAAGAACGGCCGAAAAAGAAAAAGAGGGGCGCTCGTCTCCTGGCATTCGGTGGCTCCGCGTTGCCGTAAGCAAAAGGCTCACACATATCCAATGCCGACAGTTGGTCAAGTGGTGCATCGCTTGCTTCCCGGCGCCTCAAAGGAGCGCGTCGAGTGGCCTGCCTTTCCTGTCTGGCCGCCTGATTTGTTTGCAGTATGCGCAACTCTGGTCGAGATGTCCCAGTGCTATCGACATCGACACTACACTGAGCATTCGCGCGACAAATGCTTCTTCCGCGGCTCATACAAGGATACAGTCCAAAATGTGGGGTATCGGTGGCGGGTCCTGGATCTGAAAAAGAACGACAAAGAGACGATATTCCTCGGCGAGCAATGGGCTACTCTTTATCACAACCGCAACAAACCCGTGGTTGTAGTAGGGAGCCCTGCGGGCCGGCCTTCAGCGGCTGAGAAATGGTGGGACGCGGCAATGATGTTGATGGCCGTCGCCGATGAAGCGTCGGGTGGACTTGGATTTCGTACTGAGAAACGAATAGTTCCATTTGCCGACTATCTACACGCCCAGGAGCTCCGAATGGAGCGGCATCGGCGCTCTTCGATCAAGCTCCCGCACAGTATTTGTATGGCGGTCCCGCCCGAAGAAGCATGTGTGCAACCGAAAACGCGGACTCCCCAAGTGGGCGTGACGTTGCGAACCATGTCCCACAACCTCGCCCTGCTGCCTCCCCACGGCACGTTTGCCACGACCTGGATTACACTTCCGACCGCGATTGAAAAAAGACAGGCTATAAATCGATCTGGTGAAGAACCATTTAACCTCCTAATCGTTCCCTATCCGTTCGGTGTCAGCGGCTTTTGCTTTCGCGAAGACGCACAACCAGGAGGCATGGAGCCTCGCTTCTTCGAATGTGAACAGAAATGGCTACGTGGCAGGGCCGCAGGTTCACCGGTCGGAACGGAACTCGGCAAGTCGCTGCTGCGTTTGATTCGAGAAGCGAAAAAAGGTGTCAGCCGCGTACACGGTATAGTAATGCCGGAGTTAGCGGTCGATGAAACCCGCGCCAAAGCGCTCGTTCGACAATTGAAGAAGGCCGATGTCGAGCTATTCGTAAGCGGCGTACTAAAACGCGGACGAGGTTCGAAGGATTTCTCGGCAAACGTGGCATGGGCGGTTCCATTCTGGAAAGGCGGCGTACCTTTCATAGCCGAGCAGCCTAAGCATAATCGCTGGCGCCTGGATCACTCGCAAATCATCCGCTACAGCCTCGGTCATGTGCTCAATCCCAAGGACACATTTTGGGAGAGAATCGACGTGTCGCGGCGAAACGCCCAATTCTTTGTTTTTAGAAACGGCGTCAGTTTCACGTCAATCATTTGTGAGGACCTGGCGCGAGTCGATCCGGCCGGAGCGGTCATTAGAGCGATCGGTCCGAACCTGGTAGTGGCGCTCTTGATGGATGGGCCGCAACTGGAATCACGCTGGCCGGCGAAATATGCATCGGTGCTTTCGGAGGATCCGGGCTCCGCTGTCTTGACTGTGACCTCGCTCGGAATGGTGAAGCGATCGATGGCTCCGGGGGCGTCTGGAGATCGAGTGGTGGCTTTGTGGCAGGAGCCGGGCGAGCGAGCCAAACAGATCAATCTTCCTCGTAATGCGCACGCGCTGTTGCTCACCCTCTCGTTCTCGACACTAACCGAAAGAACTTTTGACGGCAGAGACGATGGGGGAGGCAGCACGCGAATCCGCTTGAGCGGATTGCGCGCTGTTGTCGATCCTAAACTCGACTCGGAGGATCGCGATGTTGTATAAAGCAACGATGGCTTCTTCGCGCGGTATGACAGCAATTTTCGATGAGGCACCCGTGACCCGCAATCTCTTTCGGCGCGAGCTCGGCAGGGATTTGCAAGACCCGCGGAGCCAACGAAACATCAAGAACGCCAGCCGATTTCTCGCATCCGACCCGATCCCGACTGTTCTCGTTGAGGCGAAGAGATCGAAGGCCTCGACCAGGTCAAAAGCCGCTGTAAGCTCGTCGAGCCGCGCTAAAAAAAAGCGATCACTGTCGCAAGCTCACGGACGAAAATCACGTACAAAGTGATCTCGGTCGGTCACCTTTAATTGTTTTCCGTCGGTGGCGCGCTGGTGCGGGAAGGTCTCGAACGCACGACAAGAGCAGCCAATGCCGATAGCAAAGCCGTGAGTGCGAAGGCAGCCCACCAGTCAATCCAGTGATGAAGTAACAGGACGACCGCTGCAAGGACGCATAGGAGGGCGCATCCCACTAGACCCGCCACTGCCAGAGTCGCGAGCATCTGATCGATTTGCGCCTGCAATGCGTTGCGCAAACCGAGCTCCGCGAGATGAATCTCGGCCTGGATCATCTTGGATAGGTCTTCGAGAAACCTTGCGGCCAACGTCGGCCAATCCTGCGGAGAGGCCGGCGCAAGACTATCATCCTCACTTATCGCCATTGCCGAGGTTCTCAGTCGCGACAATTAATCGCGAAGTGCCGATCCCGAGCAGCAGTCCGAACAGTATCGGCTCGAATATCTGGTCGAGCGTCGACCCTGCAATAAATCCGAGCGCCGCCGTGATGCCGATCGCCGCGGCCGGATAGCGGTTGACGATGACACGCTCGGGGTTGAGCTCGACCTCCTCGACTTTCTGGCGGATTTGCTCCGCGGTATCCAGCAGTCCGCGACGCGCTTCGTCGAGGTTTTCTTCAATCTTCAGTTTCTCGAGTTCCGTTGTCATGGTGACCTGCAAACATACTCGCGAGCAGCCCGGTTACCATTCCGGCCGCGAGCTCCCGCGCAACCATCCTGGCCACAATTGACGTCGCCATCCTGCCCGGAATAGTCAATCCGCCGCCGCCCGCAAAAAAACCAGTCGCGGCGGCAGCGCCGACCGCAAGCATCGGCTTATCGCAGATCAGCCGCGACCAGCTGTCGATGCCCGGAAGTGACAGCGCTGGCGAGCGCTTTTGCCTATTACTCACTCGTTGGCCCATCGCACAAATACTCAGTTGGCGCGTCGCATCAACCGCGCCGCCAGATAGCCAACTGCGAATGCCGCGGCAACGGCGATCCAGGGTTCGTCGCGGACAAACTGCCGTATGTCGAAATCGCCTTTGTGCTCATCGACAAAGTCTTTGATCGTTTCGGTGGCGCGCTCCGCCGTGCGGCGACCCTTATCGAAAGCATCCTGAACGGCAGGACCTGCATCTTGGATGGACATCAGAATTAACTCCTCAGTTGTTCGTTCAAACTGGGCGCTCAAGACGAGTCTTGAAGTCTCAGAGCGCCTTGATGATTGATTTGACGAGCAATTGATGCGCCAGCGACAAAAGCGAGCCAGACATCGGAATTGGGCTATCGATCACTCGCGAATCCACTTTTCCTTATCCGTTTTACTGGCCGGTAATCGGAAAAAATTACACGGCGAAGTCGGTAAATTTTTCTCGCGTCTGAGAAAAATGCAGCAATTTGCTCACTGAATTTCCATTAAAGCTGTGGCATGGAGCCTGCTGAAAGCCGACTTCTACGGTTTGGTAAGCGATCTACGCGGGCCCGGCGTCAAAATGACGGCGCCGGTCCCGCATCAAGGAGGAAAGCTCCTTCTACACCGCGCGCCAGCCGAGGGCGAGACCGATGACGAAAAGCACGAGGAAGATGAAGAAGAGGACGCGCGCCATGTCAGTCGCGACGCCCGCGATACCGCCAAAGCCCATCACGCCGGCGACGAGCGCGACGATCAAAAAGACAAATGCCCAGTACAGCATAAATCTCAGCTCCGTGTTGAGTCTCGTCACGAACTCAGTGACTGCGTAATGGGCTTTCGCAATCAACATGCCCAGGTCTCGTCACGTGGGTGCAGTCAAATACTCATTCGGAAAACGTCGCGATCTGAGCGTCGGTCAAACTTTACACGGTCAAGAATATTCTTCCGGATTCACGTGCAAAGACCAAAGGATGCGACCGCGAACGGCAAGGAAGTTACTAAAATCGCCGCATACCAAGTTGGTATTTCGCGCAAAGGTCTTGTTGGCGCTGCTCTTGCTTGCTGACCCAGCGGAACTCAACCCCCCGAGGATAATTGAATGAAAGCACAACTGGTTGACGACTCGTTGCCAAACCTCTTCCAGGGCGACTGCATACTTCCTTCTCAGTACAACGAAGTTGCGGGACCGCGGCGATATTCGGACGAAGGACAGCGCCGGCTGCTGCTCGCCGTGCTCGAAGACGCCATCCGCTGCTACTTCGAATACAGCGGCGCGATGCGCGGCACCGATCGCTACGACGAATTCACCGAGGCTCGCGACTGGATCTATTGGACTGGCGAGTCCGAAGGGTTGTCGTTCGCCAATGTCTGCGAAGCGCTGGGCATTGATTCAAGCTGCCTGCGCGAAGGCCTGCGCCATCGCTTCAATATCATCACCTCGCGCGCACCGCAGGCGGCGCGTGACGGCGCCACCGGGCACCGCGGCGCGAACGTGCCTCCGCGGCTGAATCTGCGCGAGCGCAACGGGCGCATGCGGGTGGTAGCAGCACGCCGCTAGTCTCATAATGAGGGCGGCTCGGGACGAGCTCCCGGCAATCTTGAGACTCGAGCGGCTGAAGTTCTAGGATCGTCTCGGGCTCTTGATTGCTTTCGAACCGGCGGGGCGCTTGCCGGGAAATTCCGACGAGTGATGGTTAGGGATGGCTGGAGAAATTCGAGTTTTAGTTGCAGAAGACGACGCCGGCACTCACGAGGAATGGCGTGAGTCGCTGGCGGCCTGGGGTTATCGTCCGGAGATCGCCGAGGACGGTGTTCGTGCTCTCGAATTGCTCGAGACCTTTCATCCCCAGATCCTCCTCGCCGACCTGAGAATGCCGCGCAAGAGCGGCCTCGAGCTGATTCGCGACATCCACGAGATGGGTATCCAGTTGCCCACCATCATGATCTCCGGGCAGGGCGATATTCCCGACGCGGTCGAGGCTATCAAGCTGGGCGCGCTTGACTACCTGCGCAAGCCCGTCGATCCGCCGCATCTGCGCCAGATGCTGAAGCAGATCGCCGAGAACCTTGCGATGCGCGATGAGAACTCCGCGCTCAAGCGCCGCCTCGCCCAGGTCGGCGAACTCGGACCGTTATTCGGCCAGTCGCTCGCGATGCGCCGCGTGATCGCTGCGATCGAGCGGCTCGCGCAATCTTCGGCGTCGGTCGTGATCACGGGCGAGAGCGGGACCGGCAAAGAGCTCGTCGCGCGGACGATCCACGAGTTGTCACCGCGGCGCAATGCGCCATATCTGCCAGTCAACTGCGCGGCGATTCCCGATACCCTGATGGAAAGCGAGCTCCTCGGCCACGAGCGCGGAGCATTCACGGGCGCCGACCGCCGCAAGGAAGGGTGCTTCGAGCTGGCCAACACCGGCACACTTCTGCTCGACGAGTTGACCGAGATGAAGGTTGAGCTGCAGGCCAAGCTGCTGCGGGTGATCGAGGAACAACGCCTGCGCCGTCTGGGCGGCACGGCCGAAGTTCCGATCGACGTGCGCGTGCTGGCGGCCTCCAATCGCGACATCGAGGGCGCGGTGCGCGACGGCAAACTGCGCCAGGACCTTTACTATCGCCTCAATGTATTCACGATTCAGCTTCCTCCATTGCGCGAACGTATCGAAGATCTGCCGCAGCTCGCGCAGATGTTCGTGCAGCATTACGCAACACAGAACAACAAACAGATCATGGGCATCGACGATGAATGCCTCGACACTCTGCGCGCGCATCCGTGGCCCGGTAACGTGCGGCAACTGCGCAACGTAATCGAGCGCGCGGTGATCGTCAGCGACGGCCAGATGATTCGCAAGCGCGATCTGCCAGAAGAGTTCCGCGCCACCGGCACGACGGACAGCGGGTTCGTCAGGATTCGAGTCGGCGCGTCTCTCGATGAAGTCGAGAAAGAAATGATTTCGCGCACGATCGAGTTTACCGGAGGGAACAAGACTCGCGCGGCCGATATTCTTGGCGTCAGCGCGAAAACGCTGTACAACAAATTGGAGCGGTTCAGTCAGGAGCAGCACTGACTGATTTGCGCTTGGCACGGGCCCGTCGAGACGCGGCCCGCAGCTCGTCAGCGCCGAACAGCCCGGCACAGATATGCGGCTACGTGCAAGACTGGCCTGTTTAATTCTGATCCTGCTGTTCATCCCAATCTTGTCGATGAGCCTGATCTCGCTCGATTACATAGTCGGGCAGATGATCGACGATCTCTCGCATTCGACCGATCTTGTCGTCGATCAGATCTTCGAGCAGATCCGCGATACCCTGATGAAGGGGGGCGGACCCGATCTGCCGGCAGAGCTCAAGAATAGTAAATCGCTCGCGCGCCTGCTCAATTCGACGCAGGCCTTCGCGCCCTCGGTGGTATCGGCATCTGTCGTGGCCCTCGACGGAACGGTGATTGTCGCCGCGAACGATGAAGGAGAGGGCAAACCCGCGCCCGCGCTGCCGCCCCTGTCTCAGTTCGAGGCGCGCGCCAAGGGATGGTGGCTGTTCGCTTCGATACCAAGTCTCGTGAGCAGTAACGTGTATGAGTCGCGGCGCGAGGTTATCGTCGATAACAAGCCGGCCGCGATCATTTCGATTGGTGTCACCACCGCGCTGGTCGCCGACCGGGCGCGGCATCTGCTGCTGGTGATTCTCCTCACGGCCGTGGCCGTCACTGCGATTGCCTGGCTTGCGATCTCGCTCGTCGCCAATCGAATCTTGTTCCAGGTCGCAGCGCTGAGCCGCGGAATCGAGCAACTCGCTGCCGGTCGCACTCCGGTCGAGGTCGAGGTCGAAGGCCGCGATGAGCTGAGTGCGCTGGCCGAACAATTTAACGAACTCTCGCGTCAGGTGCGTTCCGATCGCTCACGACTCGATACCGATCGGGCGCATCTCTTTGATGTCGTTCGATCAATCCAGGACAGCGTGATGCTGTTGGACGCGCAAGGTATGGTGCTTTTCGCCAATCGCATGGCCCGCGAAAAGCTCGCGCCGGGCGCTGCTAACCTTGACGGCCTTGCGCTCGAAACCGCGCTCGGGCGTGGGCATCCAATTGCGGCATTAGTCAAAACTACTTTCGATACGGGCACTGAGGCTCACGACGTCCCCGTCCAGATGCGCGACGGTTCGATGCTGGTTTCATTTTTCAGGATGGGCCAGGGACCCAAGCCGGCCGGGCTGCTCCTCGTAATGCGCGATCTTAAGCAAGTCATGGAACTTGAAGCCGCTCTTGATACATCGAATCGGCTCGCGCGTCTGGGCACCTTGATCTCGGGCATGGCGCATCAGCTACGCAGCCCGCTGCACGGCATGAATCTTCGCCTTGAGCTTTTGCGCGACGATCATGGCGAGGGCGCGACTCGACATATTGATAAACTTCGTCAGGATGTAACGCGCCTCGATCAGGCAATTGAAGCGATACTCCGCTTTACGCGGCCCGCTGATCTTAAAATCACCGATTTCAGCGTCAATGATCTTCTGGCCGAAATTGGAACGCGCGTGAAGACTGAACGTATAGAAGTTGAGTACAATCTAGCGTCGGGACTTGCCGCGGTGCGGGCAGACAAAGGGATGATCGCGGAAGCTTTGACGAACTTGGTAACGAATTCGGTGCAGGCGATGCCGCACGGCGGGAAGTTGACGCTCGCCACACGGCCGAAGGACGCCACCGTCGAGATCGAGGTTGCAGATCAGGGCATTGGAATTCCGAAGGACAAGTTGGACCGCATTTTCGATCTCTACTATACGACCAAACCGGGCGGCAGCGGACTGGGATTGCCGTTCGCGATGCGCGCGATCGAGCTCAATCATGGGAAGATCCACCTCAGCTCCGAAATCGCGCAAGGTACAATCTGTACTATCGCTCTCCCGATGGCTGAAAATGTATCTCCACGCCCAATCGCCGGCAGCACGGCTTGAAGCAAGACCACCCTCGCGCCATGGGCTGACAATGGCGGCGATCGGTGCCTTCTCGCTAACAATCGTCGGCTGCGCACAAATGATGAACAGCCTGAGCCAGTTCGTAAATCCGGAAGCTCAGGCGAATCCCGAGGAGAGCGTCACGGGGGTTGCCAGCGCGACAGCAGCGGCGATGCCCACAATCAGTTCGACAGAATTGCCAATGGCGATCGCCACATCGCGCGCCACCGCGCGCTCGAAGGCCAAGACCGCGCGACCATCGCTGGCCATTGCAAAACCGCCATCAAGTATGCCGAGCGAAACCACTGTCGATTCGCCTGAAGCCACCAATCCTCCGGTGGTCACCCTGGCCGAGCCAGCTGACGCAGCCGTAACTGCTCCTCAAACCTCCACGGCTTCACCTGTCGCGGCTTCGAGTCTGGCGCTTGCGTCGCCCGACGGCGTGTTACGAAATAAGACCGAGCAGATGATTCGTGACGTCAATGCCGAAGCCAGGCAGGTCGATGAGAAAAACCTGACGGCTGACCAGCTCAGCAGTGAGACCTTGGCGACGCGACTGCTAAGGAGCG
Organism: Candidatus Binataceae bacterium; assembly: GCA_035508495.1. Classification (NCBI taxonomy): domain Bacteria; phylum Candidatus Binatota; class Binatia (SeqCode); order Binatales (SeqCode); family Binataceae (SeqCode); species Binataceae bacterium (SeqCode). The sequence goes on along the minus strand of DATJMX010000024.1, from coordinate 70,655 downwards.
CCGAAAAGTCTTTCGATGATCAGGATTATTCCGCCGCGGATAGTTTGGCCGCGAAAGCATCGGCACTGCTGAGATCTCTGCCAATGAGCGACAATTCGACCGCCCCGCATAAATAGCTTTTCCGCGGTTTGCACATTCTTATTTCCGAGCATTGTAAAAAAGTTACAACTCGCCTTCTTGGAGAGCGAGTGGGTTTGGAATTCTTGAGCTTTTTCTAGGTCCAATAATTGCTGGCCTTAATTTACCTCGGTCCCCGGAGTTCAGCCGGTTGCTGCGGTCACGCGATGAATTATAAACCAATCGCGGCGGGTATCGTCGCTGCACCATTAATCTTAAGTTTAAGCGGTGCTGCCCTCGCACAAGGGTCGAGCGTCCAGTTGCACTCCAAGTCTGCTAAGCTCAGCAGCACTTCTGCTCAGGCCTCTCGCGTGTCGCCCAATTTAGCTGCGGACGATGCTGACATCGCCGATGCCGTTGAGGCCGCGCTGAAAAGCGACAAAGTCGTCCGATACGAAGACATTCGGGTTGAAACGGCCTCGGGCATCGTGACACTGAGCGGAGTGGTGTCGAGTGCCTTCCAATCGATACGTGCCCAGCAGATTGCCTCGGCAGTCGAGGGCGTAAAGTCAGTTAACAATCATCTGACGATCATCGCATTGAGCAGCGCCATCTCGGGTAAGTGACCTTGAGCTGTAGTTTCGCCGAAGAAACGCCGGGACGTGAATTTACGTATGTACTGTCATCACACGGATTTGGCGATGAGATAGTTGAGCATGCTTAACCGCTTTCGAATTTTAGTTACAGTTCTATGCCTTCTGTTCGCTACCGTCTTGAGTTCTTGTTCAAGCCATGAGGAGACAACGACCCAACGAACTGTAGCTACTTCGCCAAACTATTCGGATTCAAGCGCACCGCCGCCCGCCACGACGGCTACCACGACAACCACCAATAACGACGAGCCCGATAGCGTCGTAGGTTCAACACTGCACGCTGTCGGCACTATAATTCTCTTTCCATTTCGTCTGGTCGGCGACGCTATCAGCCTGATCGTATAGTCTAACGAAGGTAGTTTTTACAGACTTCCGTGCGGCGGCCAGCCCAGTCGATTAAGAGCGTCCACGCTTTAATAAAGATTATCCAAGTAAATAACCGGCACGCCGCCGATTCGATTAGGCACGCGGCTTGCCTATAGGCAGTGTCGACACCGCGTGTGTCGCAAACGAAGGTCTTCGGTTGGGTCGCAGCTTGTTACTGTCCTCCTGACGCAGCAGGCGTTGCGTTTAACCCCCTCTCAGGTTGCGGCCCCGCCGTTCTTTTTCCGGCATTCGAAATCCGCATGCCGGCAACAGGAGAATGCTTATGAAATACATCTCGGGGTTGTTGGTCGGTACGGCGATGCTAGCCATGACGGGCGCCGCATTCGCCCAGGGGACCTCGGTGGTCCAGAACGGTAATACTGAAATTGTCTTCGAGAGCGCAGGCAAGGCGGACCTCAACATTCCTCAACTCAAAGCCTTCGACGATTTCGCCGCTTCACACGCAGACGTGGTATCGCGGCTCGCGCGGCAGCCACGCTTGATGGACAATCAGCAGTTCATGTCGGGGCATCCTGAGTTTGCACAGTTCGTCGATAGTCATCCAAACTTCAAGGACGAGTTCGAGGCCAACCCCGGCAACTATGTTCATCTGGCGCCGGGCGTTGAACGCAAGGTGGAGCACACAAGTTATTAAGCTTCAAAAAGAAAGCGGCCGCCCGATTGTTCGAGCGGCCGCTTTTGACTTTGAATCTCCGAAATAAATAGCTACTGTTGCGCTGTCAGATATTCCTGAAGTTTCTGCGTTACTTTGCGGGCGGTCTTGATGTCGAGACTCTCCGCTGCATTAGCCAGCTCCGCGCCATAGTCGCTGACCTTGCTGAAACCGTAGTTCGCGCCCTCGCCCTTGAGGCGATATGCAATTAAGTTCACAACCTGCATATCGCCGTTGTCCAGCGCCGCCATCGCGTCTTTGGCCTCGCGCTGCTTCTCGACGAGGAACGTCGAGCGAAGATCCTTCAGGCTATCCTGCTCCATACCCGCGTCGCCTTTGCCAAAAAGACGGCCCATCAACCCGCCGGATTCCTTGATAACCTCAAACCCGTCCCCGTCCATCGGACCGCACGACGATGCCTTCTTGATCGCTTGTTCGAGAGTCGCGCGCTTGACCGGCTTGCTGCAGCACGCGGAAAACCCCGCCTCCTTGGTTTTCACGGCCGCCTGCGAAGCATCCATCGCGGTGAGGGCTATAATCGGCGTGCGGGCATGACCCATCTTGCTCTCCCAGAGCCGAATCGCCTGCGTCGCCTGGTAGCCGTCCATCTTGGGCATGTGGATGTCCATCAACACCAGGTCATACTTGGCCTGTTTGAACTTGGCGACCGCGTTTTCACCGTTGTCGGCTTCGTCGACCTTGCCAAAGACCACTTCCATGTCCTTCAACGAGTTCTTGATCATCAGACGGCTCGATCGCGAGTCGTCCACTACTAGTACATTCAAAGGCTTCACGAACGGTTCTCCTTCAATGCTCTCGAGTGATCTTTAACGCGGCGCTACGCCATCGACCACAACTTCATGTTGAATCTTGGCATCGCCGCTGCGCGCTTCGAAAATCAGTATCGACAATGGCTCTTCGCGAAATCGGCAATGAATCGAATTAATCAATTCGAGTCCGGGAAAGACCAGTTTGTAGTCACATCCCTCGATTACCGACGGGGGTGTGAGCTCGGACGGCTCGGGCAGAAGGGTCTGGATCGCGCCCGAGGTGAGATTAGTCAGTTCGCCCATCGCATCGCAGATCTCTTCGTCGCCCGCGTCATCGAGACCGAGCATCAACTGCGCTATGGAGCGGGCAAAGTTAAACGAAGCTCGCAACACGATCGCGCCGTCCCACGCGCCGTTTATCTGGATACTGCCAGTCAGGAACCGGCTGTCAGTGCACTCGCACTCCTCTTCGAGATATTCGAGGCTGGCCTCGAACATCGCTTCCCACAGCCGTGCGGTGGCTTCGTGAATCTCTTCGACTTCGAGTCGATCGCTTCTCATGGGTTATTGTCCTTCCTTACTTGCGCAAGCGGTGCCATCCGCTCCGATCTTGTGCGAATCTTTCGAACGCGTCATGAACGCCGAATGTGGTTTCGGAATTTCCCAGCAACAGATATCCGTCCGGTTTGAGCCGGCGCGCGATAGAATCGATGATCCGCCGCTTGGTATCGAGGTCGAAATAGATCATGACGTTGCGCAGCATGATAATGTCCATGTCAGGCAGCGCCGGGAACGCCCGCGTCAGGTTGATTTCAAAGAACTCGACCATCTTGCGAATTTCCGGCCGCAAGTCCCAGCACAACCGATTGCGCATGAAGTATTTCACCATCAGGCTGGCCGGCATGCCGCGGTTTACTTCGAGTTGTGAGTAACTGGCGCCGCGCGCCCGGTCGAGAACATCGGTGGAGAGGTCGCTCGCCAGGATCCGCAGTTTCCACTGCATAACGGTCGGGAAATACTCATTGATAGTAATTGCGACGGTGTAAGGTTCCTGCCCCGTCGAACAAGCAGCGCTCCAAATATTGAGCGCGCGCTCGTTGCGGCGCTTTTCGACGAGATCGGGAAGGATCTGCTTGCGCAACGTTTCGAAGGGCGACATGTCGCGGAAAAACGAGGTTTCATTGGTGGTCATCGCTTCAATCACGTGACGATGAACCACGCTGGAGGCGCCGCTTTTGAGGCGTTGAATAAAGAGCGCCACCGACATCGCATGATCGCGCTCGGCCAGCGGGCGCAGGCGCGCTTCGACCAGGTATTCCTTGCCGGTCTCGAGAACGATCCCGGCATTGGCCCGCACCAGGTCGCGCACGTACTCAAATTCCTGACGACTGATAGTCACAACGCTACTCCCGCACTCTTCGCGATACGATTCGATCCGACCGCGGTTCCCTTGCGCACGCGCAGCGTGATCGCCGAGCCCAACTCGCCCAGCGCTATCTGCGCATGCGCCAATCCTGAGCGCGCCACGAACCCGGGCATCCCCCATACCACCGAACTCGCTTCATCCTGGACCAGCACCCGCCCGCCCGCGCCGCGAATCGCTTCGCAACCGCGCAAGCCGTCCTGTCCCATGCCCGTCATCACAACTCCGAGCGCGGACGATCCATAAACGCGTGCGACCGAACGAAACATCACGTCAGCCGAAGGGCGGCAGGAGTTTTCGTGCGGATCCTGGTTGGTCTCAATTACTACTCGCGTACCCGCGCGTTTGATTGTCATGTGATAGTCGCCGGGCGCGATATAGGCGTGGCCGGGTTCGAGATATTCCCCCGGCTTCGCCTCGGTTATAGGAACAGAAGCTTTTTCCGACAGACGCTCTGCCAGCAGCTTGGTGAATAACCGCGGCATGTGCTGGACGATGAGTACCGGCACGGAAAGATTGGCCGGAAAACTAGGCATCAGCACCGCGAGCGCATTCGGTCCGCCGGTTGAGATGCCAATAGCCACAACATCCGCTGCCTGAGTGGGTTCGACATTGGACTCTGGTGTCGCGACTTTTGGCAGCGGTACCGTGTGAATGCTGGGAGCGCCCACAACGGTCCGCGCCGGCGCATGCGTCTCGCGCGGCCGCCCGCAATGTACTTTGATCTTGTTGATCAGATCGTCGATAACTTTCGAGATCTGGCCTGCCGCTCCGCCATTGGTGCTCGGCTTGGTGACATAGTCACTGGCGCCGAGTGTCAATGCGTCGAGAGTCTGCGCGGCGCCACGTTCGGTCACCGTGCTGAACATTATAACCGGCAGGGTACGCCAGCTCTTGCGCAGCTCGGCGAGGGTCTGCAGACCATCGAGCTCCGGCATCTCGACATCGAGGATTACGCAGTCGGGATTGTACTGCGGAATACGCGCGAGGGCGATTTTGCCGTTCGGCGCTGCACCGATTACCTCGATCGCCGGATCGGTCGACAGCATCGAAGTCAGCATCCGGCGTACGACAACTGAATCGTCTACCACCAGGACGCGAATTTTGGCGGGCGAGTTCAACACTGCACCACGCCCATCATCTGAAGCTTCGAGAGGATGAGATCCTTGTTGAATGGCTTCATCAAGTATTCATCGACCCCCGCGCAAAGCGCTTCGGACACATGCTCCGAATCGGCGGCCGTCGTCACCATCATGAGTTTCATGGAGTCGTACTCGGGATCGGAGCGGACTTCGCGCACGAATTCGATGCCGGTCATGATCGGCATATGCCAATCGACCAGGCTCAGTTCGATCGCGCCATACTCTTTCAGAGTATCGAGCGCTTCCTTGCCGTTGGCCGCTTCAAGAATCTCGAAGCCCAGCTCTTTGATCGTGCGGGCGATAATCGCGCGCATTGTCTTCGAGTCATCTACGATTAAAGCACGCACAGAATTTTACCTCGTGAGGGCACGCACTGCTTCGATATAGCTACGCAAGGTCCGGACCTTAGCGCCGGTTGGGGAGAGCGTCTGTATTTCATTGAAGGATCGTCTTTCCGAAACGAGAATCGAGTTTGTCGAGATAGATAATGACCGCGCCCGTGACACCGATCTGTTGCGGTTCCTTCCCAGATTGGTTCAGCTGCAACTGGACCCACCATAGAATCAGTTGGCGATGGGCAGAGGACGCCGGGATGATCGAACTGAAAGTATAGTCGCGGATTTAGCATAACCAATCTCCAGGATGCGGTTGTCGACGACTTTATGCGGGCACCGCGTGTCCGTTCGCGCGCGCCCGAGACGTATGGGCGACGCCATTGCCATCGGTTAGCTTGAATCGCTCGACAACATCCTGGAGGCGATGCGCAAGCTGAGAAAGATCTGACGCCGCCTGCTGGGCGCCGGTGGCGCTCTGTTGAGTCTCGAGAGCGGCCTGCGCGACGCCTGTGATGTTACTCGCAATCTCAGTCGAGCCTTTGGCGGTCTCGGCAATATTGCGGGCGATCTCGTTGGTTGCGGCGGTCTGCTCCTCGACTGAACTGGCTATAGTGTTCTGAATATCGTTGATCTTGCCGATTACCGAGGTGATCTCGTCGATTGCGGACACGGCACCTTTGGCATCGACCTGGATCGCTTCGACGCGCTGGCCGATATCCTCGGTGGCTTTCGCGGTTTCCTTCGCCAACTCTTTGACTTCATTGGCGACGACGGCGAAACCTTTGCCGGCCTCGCCGGCACGTGCGGCTTCGATTGTAGCGTTGAGTGCGAGCAAGTTAGTCTGCTCTGCGATCGAGGTGATTACCTTGATGACGTTGCCGATCTGCGCGCTTGACTCACTTAGTTTCGTCATCGTCGAGTTAGTAGTCGCTGCAAGCCTCGCGGCATTACCAGCGACGGCGGCGGCGTCGGTTGCATTCTTGGCGATTTCTTTGATCGAAGCAGTCATTTCCTCGGTCGCCGTCGATACGGTTGCGACGTTCTGACTGACCTGCTCGGCTGCGGCCGAAACTGCATTCGCTTGAGTCGAGGTTTCCTGCGAGGTTGCGCCCAACTGCTGGCTGGTACTCGTCAATTCTTCGGAAGCGGAGCTGAGAGTCTGTGAGTTGCCTCTTATTTCGCGAACCATTGCGGCCAGATTTTCAGTCATTTCATTGAGAACGGCGCCCAGTTGGCCAAGTTCATCCTTGGAGTCGACTTCGACATGCTGACTCAGATCGCCGGCGGCAATTCTTTCAAGGAAACAAACTTTTTCATGTACACTGCTGGCAATGACATGTGAGATGAGGATTCCGATCGTGCTCGCAAGTCCGAGACAAACGAGGAGGACCACGATCATCCATGTGACCCGTGACCTAATCGTGGCTTGCGCCTGAGACTTCACTTTCACGGTGTCCTGGTCCGCGTGATGCGCCACTTCGGCCAGTGCTTCGTCGAAAGCGGTGAAGATCGGCAACGCCTTGTTGTGGCGAATCTCATTAGCCTCATCCATTTTCCCAGCCTTGACCAGCGGAAATATCTCGTTATTGACCACCGAAAAGAACTGATCGGCGCCAGCGAAATTCTTTCGGAGAAGATCCTTGGTGGAGCCTTCGGGCAGATTGGCCATCCAGTATTGTTTTCGTTCCTCGAACGTCTTTTGTGCGGCCGTAAATCGCGTCATGTAGTCTTGGATATCGCCTTGGCTATGGCTCAGAAGCATCCGGTAGACGAGAAACATCGAAGGTTCTAGCGAGGCGGCGGGAGCTTCGATGTCATTTAAAAGGTTGGCGGTCAGCTCGATGCGATCGGCAAGCGCGCCGCCAATCCTGACGTTCTCTACCGCCGAGTAAGAAACGATACCGAGGAACAGCATTCCGCAAACGAAAATGCCGATCAGCAGGCGTAATTTCGTTACTATACTAAGGTCTTTGAAACGAACCATGGTACTCCCCTTTGATGAAACTCTTCGATATCCTGGAAAGAGTCAGTTGACGTGTTCACGAACATCCGACTGAGCAATGCTTGCGGTATCCAGTATCAGCAATAGCTTGTCCTTGAGCTTGTAGACTCCGCGAATCAGGTCGCAGACCTGGGGATCGACGTTCTGCGGACGGCGCTCGAAGCTGGCCGCGTCGACTTCCACTACATCGCCGATTTCGTCGACCCAGAGGCTGACCGGTTCCTCCGCCGTACGCACTACTATGTTCATCGGCTTCTGATCGGAGCCGCGCGGCGGCAGGTTTAACCTGCGCCGCATATCGATCGCGGTTACGATTTGTCCGCGCAGGTTGATAAGTCCGCTTACTACTGCGGGCGCGAGCGGAACGCGGGTGGTCGCCTGCGCGCGGAATACTTCCTGGACCTTTACTACTTCGACACCGAACAACATGCCGTTGACGTAGAAGGTCGTGAACTGGCCGCCGGTGGTGCCGGCCTGCGGTTCGCCGTTTGTCTGATTGTTTTGCGCTTGCATCGTATTGGCCTCAGGCCTGTACTTCGGCCTGTTCGGAATTTGCGGGAGCTTGAGTTCGCCGAGCGATCAGTTCAGCCACCGCGTCGATGATTGCCTGGCGATCGGCCTTGGCGTGATAGGCGTCGTACTTCTGCGCCGCTTCAGCCGATTTCTCGCCGCGTTCATCGGCAAGACCAAGTATGGGGATATGAGTTTCGCTGGTGCGCTTGCGGATTTGCGCGAACACGGGGCCGTTGCCGGGCAGATTGGCCGATACTATCGCCACGTCGATCTGATTGTGGTCGAGCTTTTCGATCGCTTCTGCAGCCCCGCTCGCCTCAAAAACCTGGTGTCCGGCCATCTCGAGATAGCTGCGGACGAGAACTCGCGAGAAGGCCGATTGATCGACCAGCAGGATGGAGCCGTGCGTCAGTTCGGCGGCCGATTCGGCCTCGTACCAGGAGCCGCGCGCCGCTTCGAACACCGCCCGCAGGTCGAGGAAGTCGGTGGTTTTCTGCGCTACCAGGGCCGAGCCGAGCAGACCCGGACGGCCGCTGAGCTGAGTCGCAATCGCTTCCTCCTCAACGATGTCGACGATCTGATCGACGACCACGCCGACCCGATGCAGACCGTCGTCGAAGACGACGACCTGGACCTGCTCGCGGCTTTCATCGCATCGCGAAGGACCCGCGTCGATGAGCGAGCTGAGCTCGACGAGCGGGAGGATTCGTTCGCGATAACGCACAACGTTGCATCCCGCGGCGTGCTCGATTTCCTTGCGATCGAATTCCTCTAGACGCGACACCAGCGCGAGTGGCACCGCGATACGCTCCGCCGAGCCGGCGCGGCATAGCAGCAGCGCCTGGCGCTTGTCGTTGGCGCGAGCGACAGCGCGCTGCTCGTCGCTGCGCGAGCTTTCGCGCGATTCGACCGCGACCGTTGCGAGCTGCGCGATGCCGAGCACGTCGAGAATCAGCGCGACGCGGCCGTCGCCCATGATCGTCGCGCCGGCGAAAGCCGACATGCCCTTGAGATGCTTGCCCAACGGCTTGACGACGATTTCTTCGGTGTCGTTGACCTCATCGACTACGAGGCCGAAGAGCTGATCGGCGATCTGCAGCACGACGATATGCGACGCGTCGGATTCGTTAGCCTGCTCGCACAGGGGCAGTTTGAGAACCTCGCGCAGGTAAACCAGAGGCAGCAGGTTGCCGCGCAGGCGATACACCGACGCGCCGTGCACTGTTTCGATCCGGCGGTCCTTGTCGCCGCTGTCGAGCCGTACGAGCTCGATAAGGCTGATCTGCGGAATGGCGTAGCGATCCTCGGCACAAGTGACTATCAGCGCCGGGATGATCGCGAGCGTCAGAGGAATCTTGATACGCAGCGTGGTGCCTTCGCCGTGGCGGCTATGGATATCGACGGTGCCGCCGATCTTCTCGATATTGGTGCGCACGACGTCCATGCCGACGCCGCGCCCCGAGATATTGGTAACCTTGTCGGCGGTTGAAAACCCCGGCAGGAAAATCAGCTTGAGCGATTCACTCTCAGTCATGCGCGAGGCTTGGTCGGCGGAGATGAGGCCGCGCTCCAGCGCCTTGTTGCGGACGCGCTCGAAATCAATTCCGGCGCCGTCGTCGCCGACTTCGATGATCACCTGGCCGCTCTGGTGCAGCGCGCGCAGGAACAGGCGGCCCTCGGCAGGCTTGCCCATGGCGGCCCGATCGGCGGACGATTCCACGCCGTGGTCGATCGCGTTGCGCACGATATGCGTCAGCGGATCGCGAATTGCCTCGATCAAGGTTTTGTCGAGCTCGGTTTCCTCGCCTTCCATCTCGATGCGCACCTGCTTGTTGCAAGCGAGCGCGAGGTCGCGAACGATGCGCGGGAACTTGCTCCAGATATTTCCGATCGGCTGCATACGGGTCTTCATGATCCCTTCCTGCAACTCGGTCGTGATCAGATTGAGGCGCTGCGAAGTGCCAAGGAACGCCGACTCCTGCTGCCCGGTCGAGAACTGGAGAATCTGGTTGCGCACGAGCACCAGCTCGCCAACCAGGTTCATCAACTTGTCGAGCAGGTTGACGTTGACGCGGATTACGCTGTCGGCGGCATGCGCCGCGGAGGCCGCGGTGGTCGCCGCAGCAGCGTTCGCATTGTTGCTCTCGTGATGTTCTTCGCGGGGGGCTCCTGGATGCGCTCCAGGCTGTGGAACTACCGCGGCTGGCCTGGCCGGCGCGGGCTTCGGAGCAGCCACCTCGACGGGAATATGCGCCGGAGCCGGGGGCTCCGGGTCCAGTGGCGCGGACTTCGTCAGCGCGGGTTCAACCTGCGCGGGCGCAGGCTTTACTTCCTCGGGCTTTTCCTCCGGTACGCTCACCGGAGCGGCAAGTGGCGCGGCCTCGACGACCGGCGGCTCGGGCTCGGCTGCAACTACGGGCGCGGCTTCCTTCTTCTTGCGTCGCGGCCTGGCGACCGGATCCTTCGGAGCGGGCGCCGCTGCCTCGACAAGCGGAGCAGGCGGCGTTGCGGCGTTTTGAACATCCGCGGATGCCGGGTTCTCCGGCGCCGCGACCTGCTCACCGCTAGTTAGCTTGTGAAGTCGTTCAATAAGAGCGGAATAGTCCCCATCGCCGTCGGTGCCCGACTGCTCGACCGCGGCGAGCATCTGCCTGACAGCATCGACGCTCGCCAGCAACGCGGAAGTGATTTGTTCGTTGAGCGTGAGCGCTCCGTCGCGCAGCTTGCTGAGCATGTCCTCGGCGGCGTGCGCAAGGCGCTCCAGACGGGCGAAATTAAGAAACCCGGAGACGCCCTTCATGGTATGAAAAGTCCGAAAGACCGAAGCCAGCAGGTCTGTTGAACGCGGATCTTTTTCCAATTCGACCAGGTCGTGGTCGAGCTGGTTTAGATTCTCGTGGCTCTCGATCAAAAACTCGCTAACGACCTCGTCCATAGTCCCCTCGCTGTTTGGTCTTTGAGGAATCGCGACTGACGCGATCATCGCTTCGCAAGCGCGTCGCTGTTCAGGCCGAGCCCCGCGAAAGAGGAGGGAGCAATGAGAATGCCACCGTGCGCGGGCGGCGGTTGCTCGGGAGCTCCGCGCGGTCAGCGAAAGAAAGACGGTTAGCGATGATTTGGGACGAACGAGGCGCGCGCCTATTTGCGGCGCGCGCCTGTCACTGTATGCGTCAGATTTGAGACGCGCTGTTTGATTCCGTTACATGCGGCAGGAGCGGTCTCGCGTCAGCGCTTGACCAACGATGGTCACGATTCGACCGCGCTCATAACGTCAGTAGTCGTGATGATACCTGCGAGCCCGCCATCATCGGTGACCACCGGCAGGCAATCGATCTTGTGCTCTTTGAGAATGCGCGCGGCTTCTTTGAGCGATGTTGCGGGAGTTACCGTCACGAGCGCCTCACTCATGGCATCGCGCGCGAGCACGTCCTTGTGCTTGCCGGCGAACAGACGAAGGTCGCGATCGGTGATGATGCCGATCGGTTTGCCGTCGGTGACAATCGGAATGGAGCGAAAACCGCCGTGCTCCATCTTGGTCTGGATCGACTCGAGCGTCTCATCCGCGGCGGCCGTGACAGGATGACGTGTCATCCAGACGTCGACCGTCTTCTTTGGATCGAATTTGCCGGCAGGAACGGCGAGGACCGGGCACGGCGCCTGGCGAATAACCTTCTCGGCCACGCTGCCGATGATCAGATGTGCGAGACCCTTGTGCCCATGTTTGGCCATCACGATCAGATCGATCCTGGCCTCGGTCGCGGCTTTCAGGATCTCATTTGCAGGATCGCCCGCCGGCGCCATGGTTTCGAAGCGCAAGCCCGCCAGATGCTTGCGCGCGATTTCTTCGAGGCGTGAGTTCGCGAAATCGACCTGTGCCTTGTTGACGTCGGCGAAACCTCCGCCATGGACAACGATGGGAGCGACATTCAGAAGGACGATCGTGCAATCGCCCAAGCGGGCGAGGCTTTCGATCGTTTTGAGGACGGCGGTCGAGTCATGATCAAAGTCGATTGGGCAGAGAATCTTCGTGTACGGAAACTCGCCAGGCATTGGACATCGCTCCTTGGGCGCCGGGTCGCGCGCCGGACAGCCTAGGCGCACCAGAGGATAGTGCCAAGGTTTTTTCTCGCGCTCCTCGATCCGAGGATGTTCATGTCCAGCGCGGTCCGCAAAGAGACGGCCTCCGATGCCCGGGCCAAACTGGACAGCGGCTCGATCCGACTAGACGAGTTGCGGCCCTCGGGCATTGGGATGGCAGGCGCATCGCTTCGCGCCTGCCGATCCGGAGAAATCCGAAGTCAGGAGCAGAATCCTACTTCGCGGCGCGAACTGCGGTGCGGGCCCGGGTGCGGGGCGCAGGGATATCTGCCGGGCGCGCCGCCGGCGACCGCTCGAGATCGTGCACCCAGGTTTCGATATCGGACAGCACGAAGCGATACGACTTGCCGAGCTTGAAACCGGGTAGGCCATTCTCGCGCAGCAGGCGATAGATCGTAGATGTGTGGCAATGCAGGTAATCTGCTAGCTGCCGGACGGTAAGGACCTGATTGGTCAAATCCATGGGTCCGATCCTCCTTCAGGGCGGGCACGAGCCAAACTCAATGCGCCGACCCTAGCAGAAACGACATTGTGAAGGCAATTCTACCAAACTGTAAGCTAGCGCGCGCTTACCGAAAGATAACGGTCGCGCGAGGACCTTACGCAGTCAGGGTTTGGCTGCCTTATTCGTCATGCGTTTCTTGCGCCATTCCTCGATCGAGCGCAAGTTGAAACGCCAATCGCTACCCAGCTTGAAACCGGGAATCTCGCCCTTCTGCAGCAGTCGGCGGATGGTGGCCTCGTGGCAATTCAGATAGGCAGCCAGCTCGGCCATCGTGATGATTTCGGTGTCGCGATCGATAACCACCGGTTGCTTGTCTTGGGGCGCACTTCCCTTGCGGCGACTGATTGTTGCCATAGATACGGCCTAGAACGCTCTACGTTTAGTAGAGAAAACCACAAGGCGTCGAAAGTAGCAATAGGGAAACATGGAATAGCATGCGCGATTGCGAAATGAAACTGAACTGCCGTTAAAGCCCGTAGTTGTTGGCTTAAAACGGCAATTGGGCGAATGAATGTCATAATACCCTGCTCTACCTGTTCTTAAAGGGTCAAAATTATCCGATCGCCGGCATTACCCTGACAAATCGTAACTCGCCTATTACGGTTTGCCTTTCAGCTTTCTTAGTGAGACGCTTTTCTGCCGCCGATCAGCATTCTGGCGTACTAAAGATGGGCAGAGCATCTACAAACAGCCGCGGGAACGCGCGACCGAGCGAGGCCCGGGTCGTCAGGCGCTGGCTCGCCGGCCAACGATGTGGTCGATGCGCTATGCAGGACACCGAGCGGATGGGCGGGGTGCTGCTGGTCTTACGCAACGAGGCCGATGATCTCGAGGTACTGCCCTTCTGCTACGAATGCGCCTGGAAGGTTTTCAAGCAGGGCGAGCAGATTTAGCGTCCCACTTTCAAGTTTCAGGATTCAGCTCCGATCGTCGAGTTTGCCTTTGTTCAAGCTAGCCTGCGCCACCGAGGAGACGCGCGTGCGCTTTCGATTGTCGCCGCCGATTGTGGATTCGTGGGGAGTCATCCGATGAGACGATTTGCCAGATTTTCGGCTTGTGCATTTGTTGTGACCCTGAGCGTGGCAATTTGTCAGCTCCGCAACGCGAGTGCCGCGTCGCCTTCAGCCGCTTCTTCACCCGCGCCGCCGATGACGCCGCAGCAGATCCAACTTCGCGCGATGGCCAATGCCGGCACGCTCAGCGATCTGCGCTGGCCCGATTTCAGCAACATCAAGCCGCAAGTGCTCTCCTTCTACGATGCCGGCAATTACCAACCCGCATGGACCGTGAGCGGCAAGCCGATTCCGCAGGCGGCGGCAATGATCGCCGAGTTCAAGAACGCATCGGATGAAGGTCTCAATCCCGAGGACTACGATGCGGCGCGATGGGACGCGCGCATGGCCAAGGTTCAGTCGTCGTCGCCGCCGCCTTCGCCCGACGAGCTAGATGATTTCGACCTGGCGATGACCGTGAGCGCGATGCGCCTCGTTTCCGATCTCCACGACGGCCGTGTCGATCCGCGCATTCTCAAGATCGGCCTCGATTCCAACGCCGCCCATTTCGATCTCCCCGCCGCGATCCGGACCCTGATTCTGCCTTCGGCAAATATGGACGCCGCAATCCAGAGCGTTGAACCGCCGTACGCTGGCTACAAGCGCGCCGAGGGCGCGCTCGCGACTTATCTCAAGATGGCCGCGGCGGGCGACACCAAGCCGCTTGCTGTCCCCGACAAGTCGATACATCCGGGGAATCAGTATCCGGCGATCGCCGATCTCGCGGCGCGCCTCAAGCAGTTAGGTGATCTGCCCGCTGACACCGATATCCCGGCGACCCAGACGCAATACAAAGGTCCGATCGTTGACGGGGTGAAGCACTTCCAGGATCGCCTGGGGCTGGAGCCCGACGGCATCCTCGGCAAGGGAACCGTCACCGAGCTTAACCGTCCGCTGAGTTATCGCGTTGAGCAGTTGCAACTCACCCTTGAGCGCTATCGCTGGATTCCGACGAGCTTTCCTGATCCTCCGATTCTCATCAATATTCCGGAGTTCATGCTGCGCACGATGCGCAAACAGCCAGCGCCGTTTCTGAAGATGCGCGTCATCGTCGGCAAAGCCTACGGCAAACAGACGCCGGTGTTTGCTGACTATATGAAGTGGGTGATTTTCCATCCCTACTGGGATGTACCGCCTTCGATTCTGCACGGCGAGATCGTCGGCAAGATCTCACGCAATCGCGACTACGTTGCCGACAACGATTTCGAAGTGGTAGACGATAGCGACAATGTCGTGACCGACGACTCGATCAGCGACGATGTGTTGCAGGGACTGCGCTCGGGCCGCTATCGCGTGCGCCAGAAGCCCGGCGACAAGAATGCGCTCGGACCGATAAAGTTCATTTTTCCCAACGACTACGACGTCTACCTGCACGGGACTCCGGCCCAAAGTTTGTTCTCGCACGCCCGGCGCGATTTCAGCCACGGATGTATCCGGGTCGAGAATCCCGAGGCGCTGGCCGACTGGGTGCTGCGCGATCAGCCGGGATGGGACCCGAATCGCATCAAAGAGACGCTCGCCGGCGATGAGACTGTGCGCGTCAATCTGACCAAGCCGATTCCGGTGCTCATTCTCTACAGCACCGCCGTGGTCGAGCCCGATGGCGAAGTGAAATTCTTCGACGACATCTATGGCTACGACAAACGGCTGAAGGAATTGTTGGCGACCGGTTATCCGCCCAAGGGTTAGGTCAATGCGCCGAGCCGAAGGTGCTTCCGATTTGGCCTTTGCTTTCGTAGTCAGCCAGTCGCTTCGCGTCGTGCGACACGACGATGTGCAGGTCAGGATTTGCCGCGGCGAGGTCGTGCAGCGTGCGCAACTCCGAGGTCACCTGCTGAGCGTTTTCGCCCATGCCCAGCTCCGCGAGGCGCGGCCGGCACCTGGGTGTGCTGACCTGTTCCATGGACCACGCGACGTCGCCAATCAGTAGATACTCGGAGTTGTCGGCGAGGCGGACGTAAACAATCTGACTACCTGGAGTATGCCCCGGGGCCTTGATCAGAACCACGCCCGGCGCGAGCGCATAGTAGTGATCGTAATCGATCGGATGCAGCTTGCTGCGGACGTCCTCGGGAAAATTACTCGCCTTCATCCACTTGTCATCATCGCGCTGCTCGCGCGATAGCATCAGATGGTCGGCGAAGGCGGGCAGAGCCGGTGATTCCGCGATGCCCTTCATATGATCGGCGTGCTCATGGGTGATCACGATCGCCCGCGCATGCATGAGCGCATCCTGATCGGCCTTGTACTGCTCCTCGTCGAACCGCCCGGGAAATGACTTTTCGAAGAAATCGCGTCCCGGCGGCGCGTCGACGATCACCATCGTGCCGTCCGGATAAAGCACCTGGTACGAGGGAAATACCATGTGATACCGGTCGAAGCGGATACCGCCGAGGAACATCGCCGCGGGTGGATTTCCCTGCGCGATCACGGCGGCATTGACTTTCACGGGCTTGGCGCCGGAATCCTGGTCGGCGAGCTTTCGCAGCGTCGCGAGATCGATTTGATAATCCGAGTGATCCGGTATCGGCGGCCCCTGCAGCAGAAACGCAAGCGCGATCGCGACGACTACGATTGCACTGCCGATCGCGATTGCGGCAATCTTCAGGAAGCGTCGCATCACCTTAATCGCGCGAGGCTTTAACGCCGGACTGCGTGATGAAAAGCGCGCCGCCGATCATCGCGAACCCCTTCAGCAGCATCGAGACGTTGATCGTACGCATCAGCGGGTCCTTGAGCGTGAGGATATTCAGCCCGTGCACGACGAACGTCACGGGCACCAGGAAGAGCACTATCAGCCACGCGCCAAGGCGCGGCTTGTAATTGAAAAGGATCATCAAAGCACCGACCAGCTCGACGACGCCCGAGATCATCACCCAGAAGGCGCGGAACGGAATCGCCGGATCCATCAGGTTCACGTAGTCACTCATGGTCGTGAAATGGGTGATGCCTGATAACACGAAGATGAGCGAGAAGAGGATTCGCGCCGCGATTCCGATCGCCGGGCTCGTGATCACGAGATCGCCCGCGCTTTGCGCCTGGGAAAAAGCGCCCGCCGATGCCATCGTCGATGGTGAACTCATGGATGGTACTTAGGCGCAGGCCACGCACGCGTCAATCCGCGATCGTGGAGAAAATTCACGCGCTGAAGTAGATGTAGTCGCAAATCTCCCAACCGGCTCGGAGGCATCAAAATGATTTCCAGAACGCAGCGCGTACAATTCGTCGACCTCGCCAAGCTCAGCACCGAAGATCGCGAGATGGCCGAGCGGACCCAGGTTAACGGCAAGGTCATCAATATCTTTCGCGTGCTGATGAATCATCCGAAACTCGCCCGCGCATGGTCGCGCTTCGCGACCTACATCCTGTCGGACAACCAGACGCTCAACGTGCGCGACCGCGAGATGATCATCCTGCGTATCGGATGGCTCAACCAGGCGGCCTACGAATGGGAACAGCACGTGCGCATCGCCAAGCAGGGCGGGATTACCGACGAAGAGATCGAGCGCATCGGCAAAGGGCCCAAGGCTGGATGGAACAAGCACGACACGGCGCTGCTGCAGGCGGCCGACGATCTGTTCGAGAATTCGGTCGTTTCCGATGAGACCTGGAAGACGCTGAGCGAGCGCTACAACACTCAACAGATGATGGACGTCGTGTTCACTATCGGTCAGTACAATCTCGTCTCGTGGGCGCTCAACAGTTGCGGCGTGCCGCTCGACGATTACCTGCCCGGCGCGAAGAAGTAATCAGAGTTGCTGCGCGATCGACCATCCGATTTGCGCACTGATCGCGGCGCGGCGGCCCCGTTCCTCAGCATCGGGGCCGCTCGCGTTGCCCTGCTTGGCGCGCCACGCGATGCCCTGCGCGATCGACGCTGAGCGAAAGAACGCGAACGCGATGAAGAACTGAAAGTCCTTGACGTTGGCGCGCCCGGTGCGCCGGCAATACGCGGCCAGGTAATCCTCTTCGGCCGGAATACCGAGCGCTTTGAGATCCTTGTCGGCGTAACCCGCGCCGTCGTCCATGCCGGGCGGGTAATGGTAGCCGAGGCAGTTCCAGGCGAGGTCCGCGAGCGGATGGCCGATCGTCGATAACTCCCAGTCAAGCACGGCGATGACCCGCGGCTCGGTCGGATGCAGGATCAGGTTGCCGAGGCGGAAATCGCCATGCGCAATGCTGGTCTCGTCTTCCTTCGGGATGTGCTGCTCCATCCATTCGATGAGCCGATCCATCTCGGGAATCGGATCCATCTCGGCGGCGCGGTATTGCCTGGTCCAGCGCGCAACTTGCCGCGCGATATATCCCTCCGGGCGGCCGAAGCCTTCGAGCCCGACCGCGAGATAATCGACCTTGTGCAGCCGCGCCATCGTATCGTTCATCGAATCGAAGACCGCGGCGCGCTCGTCGCGCGTAAGCCCTGGCAGCAGCGGGTCGGTCATGATCCGGCCCGGGACATATTCCATGATGAAGAACGGCGTGCCGATCACTCCGGTGTCTTCGCAAAGCAGATGGGCACGCGGGACAGGCACATCAGTCGGAGCGAGCGCGCGGATGATTCGATACTCGCGCTCGACCTGATGCGCCGATTGCATCAGCGTGCCACTCGGCTTCTTGCGCATCACGAGGCGCGCGTCACCAGCCTCGAGCAGGAACGTGGGATTCGACTGCCCGCTTATAAACTGCGAGATAACCAGTGGACCTTGCAGCGGAGGCATTTGCTCCGCGAGGTAACGCTCGAGGCGCTTCTCGTCAAAGCGATGGTTCTCACGGACTGGCGTCGTTACTCCTTCGATAGGCATCTCCGAACTCCAATGATGCGATCCGTGAAAAGCTAGATTAATTGGCGCAGAAAGCAAGGGCCGCGCCGACCCTGCTTCCGGTAAGAATTGCGCGATTCCATACCCACTCACGGAAATCCCTACATGTCGTGACCAAAATGCACGCCGACCGCATCGGCACGATACGTGCGATTTACCGCACAGAGCGCCCGCTCACGGGCGAAACTCGAAGCGAGGAAAACGCGTCATCATGAACAAAACCAGCATTCTGATCACGTCTTTCGTTATCGCGTCGGTCATCGGCACGTCGGGCTGCTTCGAATACAAGCGGGAAGATTCCAGCACCACTGCGACACCGCCGGTCGTTGAGACCACGCCGCCTACCGTCGTAGAGACCACACCTCCCACGGTCGTAGAGACGACGCCGTCCACCACCAGCTCTTCGACGACCACCACGACGCAGACGCCGAGCGGCACGGTCGAACGTTCGACCACCACGACGTACTGACCTTCAAAACTCGAAACAAGGAAAAGCGCCATCATGAAAAACGCCAGCATTCTTATCACGTCTTTTGTTATCGCGTCGGTGATCGGCAGTTCGGGATGCTTCACTTATAAGAAGGAAGAATCCAGCACGACGGCCACGCCGCCAGTCGTCGAGACGGCGCCATCCACCACCACCTCCTCTTCGACCACCACCACCCAGTCGCCGAGCGGCACGGTTCAGCGTTCAACTACTACGACATACTAACCTCTCCGGCATCAGGCGGACGGAATTCCCGTCCGCCTGTTACATCTTTCGCAGCTAATTCAAATCATCGCGCACCCTCGCGCCGCCTCGCGTGCTTGCAGGTTAGCCTCGATGGATCGATTATACGGCCATCGAAGTGTTCTATCGGCATGTTCGCGAAGTTGAGTGCGCGAGGTTGCGATGGCTGCGAAAGATTCGGTCCACGAAGAACCACACAGCGTAGGCGCGGATGAACTAACCGTCATCAAGGGCGGCTCGGGCAAGCCGCTGCTGGTCCTGCATGAAGAGCTCGGCTATCCGGGCTGGATGAACTGGAATGAGGCGCTGGCCGCCAGGCATACGCTGATCACCCCCCTATATCCCGGATTCGGAAAATCGCCGCGCGCCGACTGGATCATGAACGTGCGCGATCTCGCCTCGTTTATCGCGCGTTTCGTGCGCGAGCAGAATCTCGCGCCGATCGATGTGATCGGATTCTCCTTCGGCGGATGGATCGCGGCCGAGATGGCCGCCAATGACCCGGCAATCTTCTCGAAGATGGTACTAGTCGCGCCGGCCGGAATACGTCCGCCCGACGGCGACATCATGGACATGTTCACCGTGCCCGCGATCATCTACCTGCGCGAGTCGGTGCGTGATGCTTCCAAGACCGCAGAGTTCGCCGCGCTCTACGACGGCGGGCTGTCGCCGGAGCAATACGAGGCCTTCGAAGACGCGCGCGCGGAGTCGGCGCGCCTCGCGTGGCAGCCCTACATGTACAATCCGAGCCTGCCGCATCTGCTCGACGGCACGGTCAAAGCGCCGACGCTGATCGTATGGGGCAAGGACGATCGCACCGTGCCTGCCTCGGCGGCCGGCGTTTACAATAAGTCGATCAAGGGCTCGCGGCTCGTCGCGTTCGAGGGATGCGGCCATCGGCCCGAAGTAGAAAAATCGGAACAGTTCATCAAGGAAGTGCAGAACTTCCTCGCATAACAAGCGGAGGCGCCGGCTATGCACATAATGTGGTTTACAGAACGGCAGTATCACTACGACCCCGAAGAGGAGCCCGGAAAGAGCAAGACGCTCGAAGATCAGATCCTCCGCAACCGCAGTTTCTTCGGATTGCCTAATCAGAACTTCGACCCCGTGCAGGGCTCGATGCTGCTGAATCAGTACCTTGACGAAAAAATCTACTCCGAGGAGTTGGGCTTCGATGGCCTGATGCTGAACGAGCATCACGGCACGCCCTTCTGTCTCGGCTCCGTCATGGATGTCGAAGCGGCGGTGCTCGCCAAGGCAACCAAGCGCGCGAAGATCGTGCTGCTCGGAAATCCCGTACCGACGGTCGCGAACGCGCTGCGGCTTGCCGAAGAGCTCGCGATGATCGATCTGATCTCGGGCGGCCGCCTGGTTCCGGGATGGGTCCGCGGAGCGGGCAGCGAGCAGCTCGCCAACAATGCGAATCCCGCGTACAACCGCGAATACTTCGAGGAAGGCGTCGATTTCATCCTCAAGGCCTGGACGACGCCCGGCCCGTTCCGCTACGAGGGCAAGCATTTCCATTTCCGCTTCGTGAATCCGTGGGTGGTGCCGATGCAGAAACCGCATCCTCCCATCTGGATTCCTGGCCTCGTCAGCCCCGACACCGTCATCTGGTGCGCAAAGAAGCGCTTTCCCTACGTCGCGCTCGCGACGCGCCTCGAGCCGACCGTCGAGTTGTGGAATCTCTACACCGACACCGCGGCGCGCGAGGGCTATCAGGCCGGACCCGAGAACTTCGGCTATCTGCAGCCGGTCTTCGTTAGCGATAACCAGGCGCGCGCCGAAGAGCTCGGCAAGCGCTTCCTCTATGGCGGCGCGTTCGCGCATTTCGCGCGGCCCGAATGGATGTTCCCCCCGGGATACAACTCGAAAGAAGCGACGCGCCGGATGGCGCGGCTGCCCGCGGCGGCGAACCTGCCCGGCAAGCCGATCCACGAGGGCGGCGGCAACGAGACCGACGCTGAGCTCGAAGAAATCCGCCGCGGCGTCTATGCGCGCTACGAAGACAGCAAGAAGGACCTGCAGATGATCGCGGGCACTCCAGACTACGTCATCCCGCGGCTGCGCAAGGTCCTCGAAGTCCTGCGCCCGGGCATCTTCTCGTTCTGGCTCGACGGCCCGGTCGGCTACAAGGATCGCGTGAAGTGCCTCGAGATGCTCGGCAAGCACGTGATTCCTGCCGTGCGCGAAATCGGCAAAGAGCTCGGCCTCAAGGATCCGTTCGAGCGCAAGCCCGGCTCGGTCCCTTTAGCGGCAGGGCGCCAACCCGAGCGAGTCGCGCAGGTAGAAGGCCTCAGCTCGATGCCTGGATAATCGCAACTACCGACGCAACGTCAGTAGAGAGGGCCGGTTCCCGTCAGATGGAACCGGCCTCTCCTTTTTAACCGCGCTTGGCGGAGGATCGCGAAGTATGGTACGCGGCGTGATTGGGGGAAATTTGCTCGATGTGAGGTTTCGCCAATGATTTCTCTCAAAGATTACACCTCCTACGACGGCCTCGGGCTGGCGCATCTCGTGCGGCAGAAGGAAGTTTCGCCGCGCGAGCTGGCCGACGCCGCCTTCGCCGCGATCGAAAAGGTCAATCCTCAAACCAACTCGGTGCTGCAGATTCTGCGCGAGCAAAGCGCCGCGACGATCGCAGCCGATATACCGCAGGGACCCTTCACCGGTGTTCCCTTTCTCATCAAGGAGATCATCCTTCACGCCAAGGGCGTGCGCTGCGACATGGGCTCGAAGCTCTCGCAGGGCTACACGCCGCAGGAGGATTCGGAGCTGATGGCGCGCTTTCGCCGCGCCGGTCTCGTGCTCGTCGGCACCACGCAGACGCCGGAATTCGGCTACAACCCGACGACCGAGACCACGCTCTTCGGTCCCGTTCACAATCCGTGGGATCTCGGCCGCAGCGCCGGCGGCTCGAGCGGCGGCTCCGCAGCTTCCGTGGCGGCGGGAATCGTTCCGCTCGCGCATGCCAACGACGGCGGCGGCTCGATTCGCATTCCCGCCTCGTGCAACGGCCTCGTCGGTCTGAAGCCGACGCGCGATCGCGTCCCCACCGGTCCTGACTATGCCGACCCTCTGTGCGGACTTGCGTGCGAGCTCGCCGTTACGCGCACCGTTCGCGATGCGGCTGCGATTCTCGATTGCGTCGCGGGTCCCGATGTCGGCGCGTCGGGTCATCTGATTCCACCCGCGCGCTCGTATCAGGAAGAAGTAGGCGCGTCGCCCGGCAAGCTGCGTATCGCGTTCACGGCGTCGCCGGCGTCGGGCGAGAAAGTCGATCCCGAGTGCGCCAAAGCCGTGCAGGAGACCGCGAAGACGCTGCAGAGCCTCGGCCATATCGTCGAGGAGGACGGGCCCAAGTACGATTGGGACGAGTTCCTCGAAAAAATTCACGTGATCTGGACCACCTTCAACGCGGCGTCGATGGACGGCGTCGCCCATGCAATGAACCGCAAGCCGTCGCCCGACAACGTCGAAGCGGTGACGTGGGCCTGCTACGAGGACGGCAAGCGCCGCAGCGCCGTCGAGCTGATCGTCTCGATGGACTACAACAACACGCTCTCGCGCATGACCGGCCGCTTCTTCCAGAAATATGACTTGCTGTTAACACCGACGCTGGCGCGGATTCCCGCGCCGCTCGGCGAAATTAACCAGAACAAAAAAGGCCTCGACGCCTTCGGCTGGACGCGCCAGGTCTTCAGCTATTGTCCGTTCACGCCGCTCTTCAACTCGACCGGCCAGCCTGCGGTGTCGCTGCCGATGCATTGGAGCGAAGGTGGAGTGCCGGTGGGCGTGCAGCTGGCCGGCCGCTTCGCCGACGAGGCAACCCTGATTCGCGTTGCGTCGCAGCTCGAGCAGGCGCGGCCGTGGAATAATCGGAAGCCCAAGGCGCATTCGTCCAACTAGCGCGAGCAACTCGCGCGCCGGAGATCTGCGATGTTTAAAATTGGCAAACTGTTTCATGTCACTCATGTGGTGAAGGATCTCGACGCCGTCGACCGGTGGTACGACGATGTCTTCTCATGCACGCGTTACTATCGCGGATTCGAGAAAGTCGCGGGACGCGTCGCCTCGCTGCTGGTTATTGGCGAAGTGCTGATGGAGCCGATGACGCCGGCGCGCGTCGAGAATCTCAGAAACGAGTCGGTCAAGCGTTTCCACGAGCGTTTCGGCGAGCACTTTCATTCGATCGCATTCTACGCCGAGGACATCCCGGCGCTCTCGACCAAGCTGGCCGAGCAGAAGCTTCGGATGTGGGACGTGGGCGGCCGCCCGGTGACGCCGCCCAACGAGCGCTTCGCGATCTGGACGCATCCGAGGGAAACCCAGGGCCAGCTCGAGTTCGCCGTGGTAATGCCATTCACCAACGATCCGCGCCTGCAGCCTGCCTGGTCGGCCGACTTCTGGCGCGAGCGCCATCCGCTCGGAATCCAGGGCGCTTCGCACATCACGTTCGTCGTGAGCGATCTCGACAAGGCCAAGCGCTTCTACACCGAGACCCTGGGCGCGAAACTCTTTGTTGAGGAGGAAACGCCCGGCCGCAAAAAGAGCGCATTCATCGCGATTGGAACCGACTCAGTCATCGAACTCGCGATGCCGCTAGCGTCGAACACGCGCGAAGCGCTCGACCTCGAGCAAAACGGCGAAGGCGTGCACGCGCTGACATTCAAAACGCGCGACCTATCGATGGCGACCGACTTCCTGAAATCGAAGGGCATGAAGCCGGAACCCGACGGCGCCGACTCAGTCGTGCTCGGCCGCGATCAGGCCTTCGGCATGGTGATCGGCTTCACCCGCGCCGCCCTGCCCAACGATCCGCGCTGACGAGTGACGCACAATTTTCAATTCGCTTTTCCGAAATACCTCTCCCTGACCAGGGAGAGGGCGGCGCGCGTGGCGCGCGCCGGGTGAGGGTTGCCTGTTATTGCCTGAAGTTATTGCGGGCGTGCGGATTCCAGCGTTGCACCTCTCCCTTACCCTCTCCTAGGATAAGGAGAGGGACCAAAAGATCTCGTTGCTCAGGGCTTAACAACAGGCGAAGACTCACGACAGAATGACGCACTTCACTGCCCCTCCACCGAGTGTTGCGCAATAAATCTGAGCATCAGGCTCTGGAGGTCGGGGCCGTACGGGCCGTGCAGGATCGACGTCCCGTGCGCGTTGCCGGGATAAGTCTCGAACTGTTTCGGCGCCTGCGCGAGGCGATAGAGTATCTCCGATTGGCCCGCGACGAGCGCATCTTCCTTTGATGTGACAAACAGGATCGGCGCGCGCACCTGCGTGATTGCTTGCGTCACGTCGAGGCCGCCGAAGCTCGTCGGCGTCGAGATACAGATGATGCCGGCGACCGGCTCGTGCGCAGCGACGAGGATCGCAGCTTCCGAGCCCAGGCTCGCGCCTGCGATGAAAATCCGCGACACGCGCGGCTGCATGAACTGGTAGGCCGCCATCAGATCGCGATCGGCATGCTCAGTCCCCGATTCCCCTTCCGATTCGGTGAAGCCGCGAAAATCGAAGGTGAGAGCCTCGTAGCCGTGCGACGCGAGCACGCGCGCGAAATCGGTCCAGTCCGACTGATCGGCAGGATACATATGCGCCAGAATCACGCCGACCGGGCCGCGTCCATAAAGATGCCCTCGCAGCAGCACGCCGTCGGAAGTAGTGAACGACACATGTTCACCGCCAAGATCCTGGTTGTAGCGCGGCAGCTTGGTCGCCGCGCATCCCGCGAGAAGCGTCAGCGCAACGCCGACGCATGAAATCCACGTCCGGGTTCTGAATCTGATTGCAAATCCGATCCGCATCGACTCAATGATAATACGAATCGAAACGCACCTCGGAGTTTTTTATTCTGATTTTCGAATTTCCTGTTCCCTCTCCTTTGTCCAAGTCCAGGAGAGGGAACCGGAAAACGGGTTTCTGTCAGCGACTGATTATTCAGTTCGCGGCGGGCTTTAGCTTGAACCTTATCGGCATATGCTTGATGCCGCCGACGAAGCTCGAGCGCAGGCGCGATAGTGGTCCTTCGAGCTCCGCGTACTCCAGGCGTTGCGCCAATTGGCGGAAGATCACTTCGAGCTCGAGGCGCGCGAGGTTGGAGCCGAGGCAGAAATGTTCGCCGATCCCGAAAGCCAGATGCGGATTCGGATCGCGCGCGACGTCGAACTTGAACGGTTCGTCGAACAGTTCCTCATCGCGATTCGCCGATGGATAGAAGAGGCACACGGATTCTCCCGCGCGAATTTTCCGACCGCGAACCTCAGTATCCTCTACGGCAGTGCGCGAGAACTGGATTACCGGCGAAGTCCATCGCGCGATTTCCTCGACCGCTGATTTGATCAGCCCGGGATTTGACTTCAGCTTGTGGAATTCCTGGGGGTGCTGGATCAGCGCGAGCAGGCCGCCCGTCGTCGCGTTGCGCGTCGTTTCATTACCAGCAACGACTAGCACCAGCAGATACGACATCAGCTCGAGCACGGGCAGCGGCTGGCCATTTATGCTGGCGTTGGCGAGAGTGCTCGTGACGTCGCCGGTCGGATTCTTCTGCCGCTCCGCCACCATCGCGGAAAAATACTGGAACATCTCCATCCGAGCCTGGATAAAAGTCTCGTTGGAATTCGAGCCGTGCTGGAACTCCGGATCGCCGCTGCCGATAACCTCGTTGGTCCAGCGAAACAGCGTCGGCCAATCGCTGCGCGGCACGCCGAGCAGCTCGGCGATCACAGCAACCGGCACTCTCGACGAGATGTCGGTAACGAAATCGCACTGCTCGCGATCCATCAGCTCGTCGAGGACTTCGCGGGTGATTCGCTCCATTTCGGGTTCGAGCGCGCGCACGGCACGCGGCGTGAAATTGCGGCTGAGCAGCGCGCGATAGTTGCCGTGCTGCGGCGGGTCCATGTTCAGCAGATGCTTCAGCGGGTAGGCCTCGGGGGCGAGTGGCTTTTCGCCCTCTTCGAGTTTGAAAACGGCGAGGCGCGGCCCATTCAGCCACAGGCGCGGCTGCTTGCTGATCTCAATAATGTCGGCGGCTTTCGTGATCGCCCAGAAGGGATCGATACCGCGGCGCTCGACATGGAAAACGGGTGCGTGCTTGCGCAGATAGGCCCACTCGGCGTGAGGGTAACCGTTCTTCTGGTAATGGTCGGGGCTGATGATGTCGATGGTGTCGAGTGCAAACTCGTGAGCGGGCAACGGCTGATTACCAGTCGCGTCAACAGGTTCAGTGTACTGCACGAATGTGTCTCCTGGTCCTTATGCTCAAGACAATGTCCCAGTCAGGAAGGAGCATGAAACATGCCGCGACTCGGTGCCTGATGCTCGTGGAGTTTTGCCGATTCATCGCATCCGGAGTGCAGCGATCCGCGTCATCGAGTAAGCGCGATGTCGCGCTCGGAGACAGTTCAGAAGTGGCAGGTCCGGTCGAGAATCAGCGTTGCCGATGTCTCCTTCGTCGCACCTTCGGCGTAGTGGTAGTCGAGCCGCACGTCGTAGCTGCCGTTATCGAAGATAGGGCCGAGGTTCTGAAGCCTGCGCCCAGGATCGATATCGAGATAGTACGGTGCGCGCGAAAATTCTCCGCCGCGCGCAGGATGTTCGACGATCGTGACGCTGCCTGAAGTCGGACGGCCCTGATAGTCGAAGACCAGTATGGGCATGCCGTCGGTGTGATAACGGTTTGTCGGGCATCCTTCCGTACCGGTTACCCTCGATCCAGGCGGATAGATCTTCGTGGCGGACGAGAGCTGCGCGCGCGAACCCTGGCTCGTTACCGATGAATCGACAAAGGCAAAGCCCACGATAGTAGCGTTCGGCGTGTCATCGGCAGACACTGGGGAAATGCCAGCAAGCGCAATGGCGAGCAAAGCAGTGGCGCTCAGAACACGCATGCGAGTTCTCCTATGAATCGATATGAATTCCGCATATGGGACCGCGATCTGGCTTCGGTGAGGCACGAGATGGAACGGCTCGCGAGTCCATCCGAAGCGGTCGAGAGTAATGAAATCTACCTCATTTCTAACGCGACTGATTGCATCGCCAAAATACGAGACGAACTGCTGGATATCAAAGTGCTGCTCAAAGTTGAGCGTCGACTCGAGCAATGGTCGCCAATTCTAAAAGCCGGATTTCCGCTGGGGGCTTCGGCCATGGTTCAAATGTTCGATTCTCTGAAGCTCATCCCACCGCGTCTGACAAAAGCGACCTACGAATTCGAAGACTTCCTCGATGAAGCCGTGAAACGGGGCATCGCGACCGTCAGGACTTCCAAACTCCGCAGTCATTTCAAGTTCGACCGCTGTCAAACCGAGTTCGCCAAGGTGAATATCGATGCTATCGGGCGAGAAACGGTCGCCGTGGAGTCCGAAGATCCAGAGGCCGTGCTGGCAGCGATCACTCGTATCGGAATCGCGGATCGGGAGAACGTCAGTTACGTGCGCAATATTGAACGGCTTCGCACCAGCAATTAGCTGAGGACCATTTGATCCTTTACTGAGCCGGCCTCTGCGTCAGCGCCAGATTGTCCAGCCCCCGCGAAACGATGAAGGCGCAGCCTACCAGGGCGGCGACTTGAGTGAGTAGTATCGACGAGGTGTTCATGCTTTGAGATATACTGAACGCCGACGCGACTCCGAACGCGACCTCTATCAACGCGTACAACATCAGATTCCTTCGTTTGAACCAGTGCATAAACGCCCCCGTCGCGACCGCCACCACAGCGATCGCTATTTGAGCGACGTGCTCGCCTAGTTCCGCCGCCACCTTGTCGTATGCGATATCGCCGTAGTAGTAGAACACGACGAACACCGCAGCCGACGCCAGACTCTCGATGACGTCGAAGGCACGAACCCTGAGACCCGGAAAATAGCGAGCCCCGACCGCGGCCACTCCCAGCACGGTAAGCACCGTGAACAGAAGTGCATAAAGAACCTGAGTTTCTCTGATCTGCAAATTAGAAAGTCGGCAGGTGCTGAAGGTCTTTGTATTTGTAGTAACCGGGGCCGACGCCGTATTCCATTATTCCGAAGCCGATATCATTTCCGCTGCGCCATTCGATCAAGTGATCGCTAAGCGTGCTGGCTTCGGCGAGCGTCTTCGGATCGCTGAGATCCCAGATATCGTGCTCGAAATAGTATTCGCCCTTGTGGTCGCCGTGATACCATCCGCGATAGCCGCCGTAGCCTCCGCCCTTCAAATGCCATCGCGGCGAATGAGTAACAAACGATACTTCGCGGCGTTCTCCGTTCTTGAAGAATAGTTCAATATCGCCGCCCTTCAGCGTCTGCACCGGACCTGACGCGTCCCATCGAAATTCCTGTTCGGTGCGCTCGACGAGCCAGCCTGGATCCGCGTTCGCGCCGAACGGCGCAACTTTCTCGCCGCTCAAGTAGCTATACTTGCCGGGACCGCGTTCGACGAAGCGCCAATGAAGTGCGTAATCGCGAAACTGCGCCGCCGACCAACTGAACAGAAACGGCGCGAAGGTCGTGCGCTTGGAGTCCGACGCATCGGTGCGTAGAGGCCGGCGCGTGCCCCACGAGCGATCGCGATGCGTCCACCATGCATCTTCAGTCAGCTCCAGTTTCTTGCCGCCGACTTCGAGCATGCCGCGCACGCGGCCGACCTGGTCGAAACGAGAAATATCCTGCACCACTTTGCCGCCGCTCTGGCGAAAATCGTGCTCTTCCTCGTGCGGATTCATCGTCGCAATCCACTCCGCGTCAAGCCTGATGCTGGACGGGTTGTCGCCCAGACAGATTCGCACGCGGCGCATCCCTTCGAGCACCTCAACTGAGAGCGGCCCGATCTTTACTTCGTCGAATCGCGGACGCAACGTGCGTGAGGCGCGAAAGTTGTACTGCTTGCCCTGATGCCAGACCGTTACGAAACCGTCCTGCACATTCTTGTTGGGATACTGTCCGATGCCGATACCCAGAATCGTATCCTTGTCGCGGACGTTGTAGATACTGATATAGATGCGCTCGGTCCACTCGGGATTGTCGGTATGCACATGGTCCATCGTCGCGGGCAACTGATGGCACATCATTTCATCCCACGAACTGAGCATCTCAAACCTCCTGTTTCGTCTTGCTCAGAATCCGAGCGCTCGCGCAGCCATGTCGAGTACAACCGGAACTGAATAGGTAGTCCGCGCGAGACGCAAATCCTTGTTGCGGCCCTCGGCAAACAATCCCGATGCGCTCAGCCAGAACGCCGTGCTGCGCATCATGTAGAGAATTTCATAGTAGCGGCAGACTTCGAGATCGATCTCGAGGCCTGTGAGTTTCTGGTACGTATCGAGAAAGAAATCGCGCTCCACGACGCATGACAGGAGCGGCGATCCTTCGCGGTTCAGGTCGGATAGCACGTACGCGACGTCGTACATCGGGTCGCCGATCACCTGCAGCTCCCAGTCGATGACCGCGGCGATTGCGTCATCTTTCACGATCAGATTGCCGGTCCGATACGCCCCGTGAACGAACGCCAGGCGCTGCACCGCCGGAGCGTTGGCGCGAAGCCACATCAGAATCTCAGTGAGAACCGGTTCGGGCTTGCGAATCGATTCGCGAATCAGTCTTTCCCACTTCGCGATCTCGCGCAGCGCGAAATCCTTGCCCGCCTCGGGAACGCCGATGAAATCGAGGCCCGCCGCGCGCCAGTCGAGATTGTGCAACGCTGCGAGCGCTTCGATAAAACTGAGCGGCAGCTTTCCGCGCTTGTTGGCCTCGGCGTAAAACTGCTTGCCCGCGCGCGACCATGGGTTGGGAACCTCGCCCTCGACTTTTTCCATGACGAAAAACGGACCGCCCAGCAGCGCCGGATCGGGTTCGTACCAATACGCTTTCGGCGTCGGCGCCGGCGTGTTCTCGAGCGCCTTGATCACGCGGAACTGCTCTTCAAGGCTCGACAGCTCACGCAGGAGACCTGCACCGGGATCCTTGCGCAGGCAAAAACCGCGGCGCTCCGTGCGCCCGTCCTCATCCCAGTTCGCATAGAAGATGTAGATCTCGTGCGACCATCCGCCTGCGGTGTGAACGAAGTCGGAAAGCGCAAGGTTCCGTGCCGCGGGCATCCTGCCCATCAGGTAGTCGCGAATTTTTTCCTGCGTGGAACGATCGTCCGCCATCTCAGCCCTCGCCCTTGGCTGCGACTTTCAAATCCTCGTTGAGAAGCTGGCGCAGCGCGTGTCTAACGGCGCTGTTTGCGGCGCCGAATGCTTCCTCACCAAGTTCCTGACGCTGCGCGTATAGTCGTTCGATCAATTGCGATAGTCCTTCCTCGTTCGGCGCGATATCCTTCGCGACTCGTTTTGTGACCGCGAGCTGCCCGAGCTCCGTGAACAGCGATGCGATCGCCTGGGCTTTGCCTGCGGCGATATCACTTCGTTCATCGACCTGCCGCGCGACGAATTCGAGGATCACCGCGGCCATGAACGCCTGCGCCTTGGGATACGGCTCTGCGATCGCAGGCCCGATCACGTTTCGGAGCGAGTTCACGACTTCATTCAAAAGCTGCCTTGCTGGAATCATTGAAACACCAACGCGCGTTCGCTCACACCTACCGCAGCTTCGCCGTCGCGGGCAATCGAACTCGGGTCTTCTCAAGCGATTCGCGCGCTATACAAATTCCCCGCAACAATCGTAAAGTCCGAATCAGATCAACGCGGCGCTGCATCGGCGCTTCGAGCTGAGCGCATCGCAGCGGCGGCCATGGAGGAGAATCATGGAATTCGGGATTTTCTATGAGATCCAGGTCGACAGTCCGCTCAAGCATCGCGAGCGCGAGTACCAGGCCTTTCACGATGTGATGCGCCAGGTCGAACGCGCCGAGGAAGTCGGCTTCACTCACTTCTGGACAGTAGAGCATCACTTTCAGGTTGGGTTCGCGCACGCCTCAGCGCCCGAGGTCCTGTACGGTGCGATTTCACAGCGCACCAGCAAGATCAAAATCGGTCACGCCGTCGTGCTGCTGCCGTTTCCCTACAACCATCCGGTGCGGATCGCGGAGCGCATCGCGACCCTCGACATCCTGAGCAACGGCCGCGTCGAAGTCGGCACCGGCAGATCGATCACGCAGGTCGAGCTGGGCGGCTTCGGCATCCCGTACAAGGAAACCCGCGCGCGATGGGAAGAAGCGCTCGACATCATCACGACGATCTGGAAGAGCAAGAACGGCACGTTCTCTTACAAGGGCAAATACTTCGATATCCCCGAACGCACTGTCGTGCCGATGCCGATACAGAAGCCGCATCCACCGATGTGGGTCGCGTGCACCAGCGACGATACTCACGAGCTCGCGGGCAAGCTCGGCCTGGGGCTGCTTTCGTTCACCCTGCTCGTGACGCCGGAGCATCTTGGGCGCCGCGTCGCGACGTATCGCAACGCGCTGAAGTCGGCGAAGCCCTACGGCGCGTTCGTGAACAGCCGCGCCGGCGCGTTTTCGATGACACATATCGCCGACACCGACAAGCTGGCGCGCGACGAGGCCGAACGCGCGTTCATGTCGTACGTCGGCACGACACTGCGGGTGAATTCACCGGTGCTCGAGGCGAAAAAGACCGGCGTCGATCCGAAGGATTCCGCGCGCGGTGAGATGCCCGAGTTGCCGAAGCAGTACGAGGGCCTCGACCCGAGCAAGGTGACCATCGATTCATTGATCGAACACGGGATGTGCATCTGCGGCAGCCCCGACAGCGCGATTCGCCAGCTCGAGCGTATCCAGAAGGAAGCACGGCTCGACCAGTTCCTCGCGATGATGCAGTTCTGGTCGATTCCGCACGAGAAGACGATGCACTCGATCGATCTTTTCGGAAAATACGTCATTCCACATTTTCAGAAGACGCAAGCGTCATCGGTTACTGCAACTGAGACGCCCGCCTGAATTGCGAAGAGGACTGAGCGATGAAGGGTTCAATTGCTTTCATTCCCGAGGGCCACAAGATCGAGTTCTTCGAGTACGACGTTCCCGCGCCCGTACCTGGTGGGCTCATTGCGCGAGTTACGCAGACCAACATCTGCGGCTCCGAAGTGCATATGTGGAAGGGCGAGTTCGGCCGGCGCGGCATCATGCCGGGGCACGAGATGGCGGGCGTGATCGACAGCCTCGGGCCGGGCGTGACGAAGGATTGGGCGGGAGTCGCGGTCAAGGAAGGCGATCGAATCGCGCCGGTGTACTACACGGTATGCAACCGCTGCGAGAACTGCGTCGAAGGCAACCAGGCGGGATGCCTGAATCGCGTGATGGGCGCGGGCCATCCCAAGGTTCCGCCGCATTTCACCGCGACTTTCGCGACGCACTATTTCATCAAGCCCGATCAGCATTTCTATCGAATCCCCCACAACGTTCCGGATTTGATTGCCGCGTCGGCCAACTGCGCGATGTCGCAGGTCTATTGGGCGCTCGATCGCGGCCGTGTTGCATACGGCGAAAAGCTGCTGGTGCTGGGCGCGGGCGGACTCGGACTGCATGCGATGGCGATCGCGAAGGCGCGCGGCGCAAGCGTGATCGCGATCGACGGCGTTGACTTGCGGTTATCTCAGGCGAAGCGATTCGGCGCCGACCAGGTGATCGATCTGCGCCAGTATCCGGATTTCAAGTCGCGCCAGGTCAGGGTGCGCGAGCTGACGGGCGGTAAAGGCCCCGACGTGGTGCTCGAAGTGGCCGGCATTCCTGAGGCGTTTATCGATTCTATCAGCCTCGTGCGCAACGGCGGCCGCGTGCTCGAGCTTGGCAACATCTCGGGCGGAATGACGGCGCCGATCGCACCATCGATGGTGACGTTCAAGTCGATCGAGATTCACGGCATCGCCACTTATCCGCCCCACTACCTGAACAAGTCGCTCGATTTCCTTTCGCAGCACATCGATCGCTATCCGTACATGGAGCTGTGCGACGCCAAGTTCCCACTGTCGCGCGCCGCCGAAGCGCTCGACAAAAGCGAACGTCGCGAAGTGACGCGAGCCGCGCTGATCCCGGGCCAATAGCTCGATACGAGGCGTTCGAACTTTCCGCGGCCGCGCTACGGCCGATGCAGCTGGACGCTGACCTTGTCGCCGGTCGTGCCGAGATTGCGGCAGTCGAAGTTCATTCGCTCGAGCACGCCACTCAGCTGGTATCCGTGGAACGGCCCGCCCGATCTCGTCAAGGCGACAAACCAGGAGCTCGACTGGCCGCTGCCGATGTTGTTGAGGCCGCTATTCATCGCGCCGTTTTCCGCGACATTGACCAGTTGATTTGACGATTCGCCGTTAACATTCAGCGACGCGTACGTCGTTGGCAGACAATCCGGACAGCCCGCCTGTTTGGCTTGCGTGCTGACCGTGATTGAAACATCGACGGTGCCCTGTGAATTCCCGCACACTGTCCGTTCGCCCCGCCCCACCCATTCGCCGTCAACCGAAGCGGCGGACGCGGTCCGTGCATCGATCGCATGATTGAGCGCATTACTGATCACGACAAGAACGATCACGAACAAGACAATGATTCCGCCCCACGACCAGTCGAGCCAGCTCGCTACCAGGCCCGTAACGATTCCGGCAACGATGCATCGAAACAGGGCGTGTCCCACCATCGCGCCGAAATCATGTGCGGAGGTGCTGTTCGCATCGGCCTGATAGGCCGCCAACAGGAAAAGAACACCGATTCCAGCCAGCGTCACGATAAAGGTCTTGGTTCCACTCCCCATAGTCTCTTCTCCCTTTGGTGTGGGGTTGCAATTCGCTGTGCAGGATTATCAAACCGATTCGTGTTCACGCGGAACTCAAACTTGCACAGGGCCAGCGCAAAAACCAGAAAAGGGCTGCGGTTAAAAACCTTGTACCGCCGGTCCGATCTGC
The DNA here is from genome assembly GCA_035508495.1 of Candidatus Binataceae bacterium. NCBI lineage: Bacteria > Candidatus Binatota > Binatia (SeqCode) > Binatales (SeqCode) > Binataceae (SeqCode) > Binataceae bacterium (SeqCode). Next base: position 36,676 of record DATJMX010000024.1, on the reverse strand, counting down.
ATAAGCCGCAGTTGTCTCGAGACTGATTTTCTATCGCCCTAATGTACGACGCGTCCTCATTATCATTGGCGAGTGAGTAGTACATTGCCAATTTCACAGGCAGTGAAACTTGGTGCTCGTTTGTTGTCCATGCGCGCGATCTTGTCATCACATGGTGAACGCCGAGGCAGCGCCACTCCCGCAATGAGTTAACCGAGTGCGGCGCGCGTCCATATAATTCCAGATAATCTCGTCGTCCACCGCACCTCAAACCCACTGGCCTGTGATTTGCTCGAACCGCTCGCGGCTCTCGCTGGCGTCGTGCGGGCTTGTTCACGCCCGGACGGTTCCGGCGGACTTGTGGTCGTTTGTCTGCTCGTTAACATTTTCGGGAGGAGTCTATGTTCGGTCTGGGGCGTGCCAGTGTGCCCATCGTTTCAAACCTCAACCTCAGTCAAAGCGAAAACAGAAAGGAGATCCTGATCAAACCGCGGCGAGGTTCGTTTCTCGCTACTAACTTCTGGCTATTGATACTTTCACTATTCGTCATGATACGAGCGACGCCCGCGCGCGCATTCAACTATGTCGTGGACGCCAGCGGTACCTACTGGGGGATTCAGGATGCCGCCCTGCCCGTCGTAGACACAGGCAGTATCCGCGCCACGCAAGTCGCACCTGCTGGACAGTCCGGAGCGTTCAGCACAGCGATCAACGGTTTCGGCGGAATCAAGGTTCTGGTGCCCATTCCCAAGCCGCTGATTCCGGCGCTTGCACCTTTGCAACCCGGTTACACCAAGAGCCGTTACAACGGCGAAATGATGCGCGGCTTCGGTCTCCAATTCGACGGCACCAGCCGTTTCACGACGACCAAATCGATCACCCTGGGCGGCATCAAGATGTCGCGCTCGGTCTGGATCAACACCGATGCGAACTGGGGCCGATGGCTCGACAGTTTCACCAACACCACGCTCTTGCCGATTACGATCAAGGTTGCGTTCGGCGGGCAATCCGGAATGGGCGCATCAGGCTCCAGGTTCAGCGCGGTGGTGAATACTTCGAGCGGCGACACACTCGTCACGCCGGCCGACGCGTGGGTTGACGTTGCGACACCGGCGACCGGCTCGTCGCTGGTCGGCGGCCCGCAGGTGACGGTTCTCGGATCGCCCTCGCCGTTCAAGGGCGCGATGACCTTCGTCGGCGACTGGATTTACAACAGCTTCACCAACCCGATTACTTACACGGGACATTTCAGCAATTTCCAGGCGTACGTCTACACGATAACGATTCCGGCCCTGAAAACGCGCTCGCTCCTGCACTTCATCGTGCTGGGTGGCCGCGTGAATCTATCAACCTCCGCGAGCACTCAAGCCTCGGTTGAAGCAACCGCCGCGGATCTCGCGAGCGCTCCGGTGATTGGCGATCTGACGATAGGAGAGATCTGCTCGATCGATAATTTCAGCCCGGCGGCACTGTCCGCCAACGGCTTCGATTACTCGCTTTGCACACCGACCTTGAAGAACGCCAAGACGCTGCTCGTAACGCAGGCGCCATCGCCACCCGACACGATCGCGACCACCAAGGCGACCTACAACGTGGTCGGCAAAACCATTCAGCAGTTGCGTACCGACATGCAGAAGGGCGTGACGACTTCGGCGGAGATTACGCAGGCCTACCTCGATCGCATCGCGGCCTACGACCAGGGCCAGTTCGGCTTCCATTCGTATGAGATCGTCGCGTCGAACGCGCTGGCGCAGGCGCGTGCCGCCGACGCCGCTCGCAAGAAGGGCAACAAGAGCCCGCTGCTCGGTATTCCTATCGTCGTCAAGAATCTCTACGACACGTTCGACATGGCGACCACCAACGGCAGCATGACGTTCGCAAATTTCCATCCGTTGCATGATGCGTTTCAGATCAACCTGCTGCGTCAGGCCGGCGCCGTCATAATCGGCAAGGGCGCCTTGGAGGAATACGCTACAAGCGGTAACTACTCGAACGACGCGTGGGGACAGGTGTGGAACGTGTTCAACCTGTCGAAGACCTCGATCGCGTCGAGCGGCGGTCCGGCCAGCGCGCTCGCAGCAAACCTCGCCGCCGGCGCGATGGGTTCGCAAACGGGTGATTCGCTCTACGGTCCCTCGAGCGCGGCGAGCCTGTTCGCGCTGCGCGGCACCAACGGGCTCGAGAGTGGCACGGGCATCATGCCACTAACCTGGCTGACCGATTTCGGCGGCGTGATGGCGCGTTCGGTACCCGATCTTGCGGACATCCTGAATGTCGTCGTCGCGACCGATCCCGCCGATCCTGAAACCTCGGCGCCCGGCCGCACAGTTCCCACCGACTGGCGCACGGTGCTCGATCCCAACGCGCTCAAAGGGAAGCGTATCGGCTACATCCCTTCGACGTGGGTAGATCCGTTCGGCACCACGAACACGACCAGCGCCGAGATGGCGGCGCTCCAGTACTTCACCCAGGCTGGGGCAACGATCGTGAATATGGGCGTGACCGCGGGCGGCGCCGATGCGCCGCCTTCGCCGGCCTCGCCCACTACCGACAGAGTGTCGGAAGGATGGTGGATGTATATCCTGACGCATCCCGAGCTCGCGACGGAGGGCTTCGCGATCAACACGCCGGTCGATGTGAACTGCTCGCAGAAGAAGGTGCCATATGTGCGTGCCGCGGCGAGCACCTGCTCGGCGACACCGTCGGCGCAGCTCACCGCCGCCCAGATCCAGGCTTGGCGCGATTATCTGCGCGGCCGCCAGGCGACGACGAAAACCTGGATGGATACGGCGGGGGCTGACGGCAAGGGCGTCGACGCGGTCGTCTATCCGGGCCTGCTCAGCGACACCAGCCTCAACGACGGCGGCGGCAGCCTCGCGAGTTTCGGCCGCTCCGACACGCCTTCGGCCTCCAACGGCGTACCGACCATGATTTTCCCAGTCGGCTATAACAACGACGGACAGCCGATCAACATCCAGTTGATGGGACGCGCGTGGTCCGACGCTGAGCTGGTGGGGTTTGCGTACGCCTTCGAGCAGATCGCGGGCGCAGCCGGCAACGGTCACGTCGAAGCCACCACCGCTCCGCCCCTGCCATACTCGCCGTTCTAAACCAGGCGCCGATCAACCTCTAACCGCGGGGCTTGCCGCCGATTCGGCAAGCCCCGCAATTTTTTCAAGCAGCGGATTTAGAAACGCCAGGTCGTAGGCGCTTTCGGCAGGTAGGCGCAGAATTTACCGGTGCGGATACTTTGCGCGAGGTGCCGACCCATCTCGGGTGTTTCCTCGCGAATCTTGTCGATCGCGCTCTTCACGTTTTTGGTTACCGCGAGGCGCGCACGTTCCAGCCTCAGCGCGACGCTCGCCTCGCCGTTGCGCATTTCAGTCTCGGCAGGCATTCTCAGTGACACCGCCTCGACAACGGCGACCAGTTCCGCGGCGGGAAACTCCTGGCCCGGATGCCGCAGCAGCCACGCAATGAAAGCGAACCCCTTGCGCTCCTTGAGGCGCGAGGTCTTGCCGCCCCACGACATCGTCCAATAGTCACCTTCGCTGCGAAACTCCGCTTCAGTCGGCGGCGCTCCGGATTTCGCATCGAGCTTAGCGGGCGAGATACGGATTGCCGACGCTGCGGTGGCACTCATGGCCTCGACACGCTCGATCCATTTCTCACCGCTGGCGCATCGCCGGTATATCGCGATCGCGGAGTCGAACTTCTCATTTGCACGAGTCTCATCGCCAGCCGCGATCAGCGCCTGGCCCCAGTAGCAGAGCGTGTCGGCTTCCTCGAACGGCACCTGGTATCGGCGAAAGATCTCGACCGCCTTCTCGAAGTGATCGGTCGCCTGTTTGATTCGGCCCTGGGCAGCGGCGAGGACCGCCTCTCCGCGAGCCACGCCGCCGGCTAGCCCGCGCCAGTCTTCTCCGTGCGCCATAATCTCGCGGCAGCGCGCCAGCTCGCGCTCGGCGTCTCCCATGCGGCCCGCCAGAGCGTGAAGGGCTGCACATACCGGTCGGACCAGGATCTCGTATCCGATCTGGGCCTCGCCATTCCCCGTGGCAAAGAAGTCTTCGAATACGCCAAGTGCTTCGTCCGCCCTGCCGCTGACCCGGCAGATGTTGGCAAGGATGTTCAAGCAAATTGCCAGCGACGCAAGGTCGCCCGCGCGGCGCAGATTCGGCGCCTGCTGCTTGATGAGCGCCTCGGCCTCGTCCCATCGGCCCTCGCAGAAGAGAAAGTCGGCGCGAGCTTCGACGAGTGGCGTTGCGCGAGGCAGACGGCGTGCGCCCTCGAGATCGCCAGCCCGCGCCAGCGCGTCGCCGAGGAGTGCCTGCAAGAAGGGCCGATACAGCGCGACGCGCGGTTTGCCAAGCTCACGTTCGTACCAGCGCTGAGCATCGCGCGGGTCCAGGAAGAACACGGCGCACGTGCCGCCGCTCCAGCTCGATATGAATCCCAGGCTCGCGATGTTCAACCGATCGATGATCTGCCACGCCCGCTCCTGAACGGCGCGGCATTCGGCCAACTGGCCGGTCGCGACTAGATGCAATGCGTACTGGATCCCGGTGCCAGCCCATCGTGCTTCGTCATGAAACCGCTCCGCCAGCTGCATAGCGCGCTTCCCTGCCGACACGCCTTCCGCCGTCCGCCGGTTTACAAATGCTATCTGTGTGATTCCTGTATAGACACGTGCCAGCGCCAGCCCCTCGGGCCGCTTGGAGAGAATGGCCTCGGCCTTGCGAAAATGCTCGCGCGCCAAGGCGATATCCGTGGTCCGTTCGTAAGGCACGGCATAGTTCATGCCGAGCGAACTGTGGCATTCCCCCGCTCCCGCTTGGTCGCCGAGGCTCTCGTAGAGGACCAGCGCTTCGTGCGCGTAGCGAATCGCGCTTTCGTAATCGATCGAAAAACATAGCGAGGACAGTTCTCTCGCGAGCGCAGCGCGCTGCTCGCCGCTTGCCGATTGCGCCTTCATGAGTTCCAGCGCTGTTTCCCAATGCGATCGGGCGGCATGATACGCAAACACTTCGGCCGCGGCGGTGCCGGCGCTGATCGAGTAATCGATCGCTTTCGCTACTTCGTTGGCCGCGGTGAAATGATACGCGAGCGCCGCCAAGTGAGGTTTCAGATCGTCGTGGTAAGTTTTCTCCAGCGCGACGGCAATCCTGGCATGTATCTCGATCCGTCGATTTGGCGACAAATCCCTGTACAGCACCTCGCGAACCAGTGCATGGGTAAAGCGCCACGGCGGGTTCGGCCGCGCGCCGCTTGTGACGATTCCGATTCGCGCCGCTTCCTCGAGTTGCTCGGCCAGTTGTGGTGCCGAACTTCCCGAAACGCGCTCGAGAAGCCGCGGGTCGAAATCGTTACCTATAATCGACGCGATAGAAAGTGCCGCGTTCGCCTTTTCCGGCAGCATCGCGAGGCGCCGCCGAATTGCCTCTCGCACTCCAAGCGGAATCTCGAACCCGCTGGCCGCGCGATCGCCCATGCCTTCGGCGATAAGCAGCCTGACGATTCCATCGACATAGAGCGGATTGCCGTTGGTCGCCTTGTATAGTTCTGCGACCAGCGGTTCATTGGCTCTGTGTCCCGAGCTGCGTTCTATGAATTGCCCGATCTCGTTCTGGCTGAGACCCGAGAGTGGAATCGTCAGGGCCTCGCGAATGAGATCGCCAACCAGCTTGCCCAATTCAGGCGATTGCCGGACTTCCGCCTCGCGAAACGAGCCGACTATCACGATGCGCGCGCCCTTGGTCTCGCGCGCTATGAAGCGCAGCAACTCGAGCGAGGGCTGGTCGGCGTCGTGGAGGTCCTCGATTATGACCAGTAGGGGAGCGATTCGCGCGACATTCTTCAGCAGCGTTGCCACCGAGCCAAAGAGCCGAAAACGCGCCGCTTGCGGATCGGATGCTGTACGCGGCTCATCAGTTGACTGCCGCGTGGACCTGAATTCGGGAACGAGCTGAGAGATTTCTCTCGTGCCTGCTCCGAGCAGAACTTCGACCTGGCCGGCGTCGCGCCCTTCGAAGCATCCGCGAACGATCTGGATTAGCGGCCAGTAGGCGGGCGCGCCGCCGCCCTCCCAGCATCGCCCCCACAGCACCTGTATCCCGCGCTTGACCGCGTGTCGCGCGAGCTCCTCAGCGAGCCGCGTCTTGCCGATTCCTGGCTCGCCAGCAAGTAGGAAAACTCGCCCCCGCCCTTCGATCGCGTCGTCAAGCCCGGCGCGCAGCTCCGCCAGCTCGCGCGCGCGCCCAATGAAGTTCGCGGTCGGAGCGCCTGATTCCGGTAAGACGGGGTCTTCCATCGCACACGCAACATGTCGGCGTCCTGCTCAAACGCAGGCTACGCGGCGGTTATCTCTGCAGAGATGTGCTACATCTTTCTGAATCTAATTTCCAATCGATGAACGTCGACGCCGCCCCGATCAAGGCATCAGAAGAAAAATGTGCGGAACGATCGTGACTGGCAGCTAGCGCCAACGATCCAGAACGATTGCGATCGGAGGCCGCTTAGAAGAGCTTAGCGGGAAGTTTATAAGCTCGCGCGGCGGCGCCACCGAACAGCGCGGACTTCTCGTCGGCCGATGCGCCGCTCGCGAGGCGTTTAAAGGCATTCCACAGGACGGCGTAGCTGCACCAGCGCTTTTGCACCGGGAAATTGCTTTCGAACATGCATCGCCGCGCACCGAATTGCTCGACACAAACTTCAAAGAACGGCCGCCACGCCGCGGCGATCTCCTCCGACGACAGCGGCGACGCCTTCTCCGCGCCAGACTTCTCCGCGCGCCGCACCGGCAGCGCGCCCAGCTTCACATAGACATTTTGCTGCGAAGCCAATGCAGTCATCCCATCGCGCCAGTCAGCAAAGACTTCCGCCTCGCGCCCGCGATTCGGGCCGCCAAGGATCGGCGCGCCGAAATGATTCAGGACGATCGGCGTTTGCGGGAAATCCGCGGCCAGCGCTGCCACCTCGCTCAACTGCGGATGGTAGACCCACGCATCGAATGTAAGGCCGAGGCGCGCCAGACACTGATACCCGTCGCGGAACTGCTTCTCTGCGAGCATCCTCGGGCGCGGCACGACTTTGTGCACGCGTTCATCGGCATCCCAGGCCGTCGAAAAGCGGATGCCCTTGAAGCGCCCGCCACTGGTTGCAAGATGTGCTTGCAGAATCGGCTCGACGCGCGATCCCAGCATCAGGTTGACGCTGCCGACGATCGCCGCGCAGGCGCGCGCCGGGCCGAAGCCGCCGCTCGCGCTCATCGCGGCTATTCCGGTAACGAACTCGGTTTCGCCCAGCGAGCGAAACTCCTCGGGCCCATCGGCCCTGTACATGGAGCCGCACTCTTCGAAGACGGTCGCGCGGACATTGTGACCGCTTGTGATATCCGCCAGAAGCTCGGAAAAGAGATAGACGCTGCCGGCGCGGCTCCACAAATGGTGATGCGGATCGACGATGGGAAGCTCAGGCTCGAGGATCTGTTCGCGGTATTGCTCGAGCCACGCCTGGTCAACCCGTCCAGAGAAATCAGCTCCTGACGGCATATATCCAATCTCCCATCGATCGGCTAGGAGCGGCCGAAGATCCTGGCGTAGGTCTTCTGCGACGCGGCGGCGGCATCCTGCGCCGCCTTGCGCTCCTCGGGCGTCGCCATCTCGGCGATCATTTTACGTTCCAGCGCGAGGCCATCTTTCAGGGAAAGTTCGACGCCGCGATTGATCAGCGCCTTGGCGGTTTTGAGCGCATACGCCGCGCGCTCGATATATACGCGCGCGATTTTCTCGCATTCGGGGATCAACTCCGCCGCGGGCACGACCTTGTTGACCAGTCCGATGCGCAGCGCGTCCTCGGCGGTGTAGGGCAGGCCGCTGAAGATCATCTCCTTGGCGATTCCGGCGCCGACCAGGCGCGGCAGCCGCTGCGTACCGCCGCCGGCGGGCAGCGCGCCGAAGCGAATCTCCGGCAGTCCGACTTGAGCGCTGTCGGCGAGCACGCGGATATCGCAGGCGAGCGCGATCTCGCATCCGCCGCCCATTGCGGCGCCGTTGATCGCGGCGATCACCGGCACGCGCGATTCTTCGAGCGCGCTGAACAGGTCGCGACGCGGTGACACGAAGTCACCACCGCCCTGCCGCTCGCCGCTCTGCTCCGGATTCGATTTGGCCCGCTCGCGCGCGCGCTCGGCAAAGTCGCGCAGATCGGCTCCGCCGCAGAAATGCTTGCCGCCCGCGCCGGTGACGATCACGACGCGATATTCCTTGTCCTGCTCGACCTCCTCCATCGCGTTCACCACGTCTATCATGAGCTGGAAACTGATCGTGTTGGCGCGCTCGGGGCGATTGAGAGTGAGGTATCCGATGCCGTCTTTGCGTTCCAGAATTATGGTCTCGTATTTCACGGGCGCTCCTTTTACATCGAGAATGAGTAACCGCCGTTGACTGGATACGTCTGGCCCGTGATCCAGCCCGACGCGTCGGAGCTGAGGAACAGTACCAGGTTGGCGGCGTCCTCGGGCTCGCCGACGCGTTTGATCTGATAGAACTTCAGCATCCGTTTCACGTGTTCGGGATCGCCGAGGCCGCGTTCTACCGCGGGTGTGCGGGTTGTCCCAAGGGCAACGCAATTCGCCGTGATGTTGGCGCGGCCGAGATCCTTGGCGACCGCGCGCATGAAGCCCGCCGCTCCCGCTTTCGCGCCGGAGTAGATTTCCAGGTTCGGCTCGCCGACGCGGCCGGCGTCGGAGATGACGGTAACCAGCTTGCCATACTTGTTTGCGATCATTGGCGGCGCCGCTAGGCGCACGCAGTTGAAAACGCCGATCAGATTGGTCGCGAGGAACGGCTCCCAGTCTTTCGGCTCCTGCTCCCAGAAGGGCTTGCGCGCGACCTTGCTCGGATCGGGGCCCGCGTTACCGGCGTTGTTCACGAGGATATCGACCTTGCCGAACTTGGCGCGCGCTTTCGCAAACATCTCGCTGACCGATTCGTAGCTGGTCACGTCGCACTGAACCGCCAGTGCGCTAACTCCCAGTTTCTCGACTTCCGCGGCGACCGCCTCGGCGCGCGCCAGGTTGAAATCGTTGACGACCACTCCCGCCGCGTTGTTCTCCGCGAACCTGAGCGCGACCGCGCGCCCGACGCCCTGACCTGCACCGGTTACGAGACCGACGCGTCCGCTCAAATCAAGAATGTTTTTGCTCACTGAAATTCCTCCGTCCTTTAGTCCAGTACGCCGGCTTGCTTGAGCTCGGCAATCTCGCGATCGTTCATCCTGCACAACTCGCGCAGAATCTCGGTGCTATGCTCGCCGATTCGCGGCCCGCGCCGCGTCTCCGGAAGCGGGGAGCCTTCAAATGATGATCGCGGACCTTCGATTTCCGCCTCACCGAATTCAGGATCCTCGATTCGTTTCAAGTGATTCACGTGCCGCAGATGCGAATCGTGTGCGATATCGCCGGCGCGCGACACGATATGCGCCGGAACGCCAGCTCGCTGCAACATCGTTTCGGTTTCCTGCGCGTCGCGCATCTGCGTCCATTGCGATATCGCGGCGTCGATCGCTTCGCGATTGCGCAGCCTGCCGATCAGCGTGTCGTATTTAACATCGGCCAACATACCGCCGAGAGTCTCGCGCAATTTACGCCAATGTGTGTCGGCGGATGCATCGATCACGATCCAGCGATCCTCGCCCGCACACGGATAAACTCCCTGTGGACATCGAAGCGGCGACCCGGCGAATCCGCGCCGCGTGGGAATCGTTGCGTTCGCGGCATACTCGTAATACGCCGGCATCATGAACTGGATTCCCGCCTCGGCCTGCGCCACATCGATATAGCATCCTTCGCCCGTGCGCGATTTTCGATGCAGCGCGGCGAGCACGCTCGGCACTATGAATCGCGGCGCCACGCCGTCGGTCCACGGACCGTAGGTGCCGCTCGGCGCACGATCCGGCCATCCGAGCAGACCCGATGCTCCGGACATCGCGGCTCCCATGGTGCCGACGCCGCTGGTGCCTTGCGCATAAGGGCCCGTCTGCCCGAGGATGCTCGTCGACGCCATGATGATGCCGGGCTTGCGCGCTTTCAGATTCGCATAGTCGAGACGGAGCGATTCGAGCACGCCGGGCGTAAAGCTTTCGAGCACCACGTCGGCCCAGTCGACCAGGCGCAGGATCACGTCGCGGCCGCGCGGCTCTTTGATATTGATCGCCAGCCCGCGCTTGCCCGCGTTGAGGTTGTGATACGAAACGGAGCGCTCCAGGCCGGGCTTGCCATCCTTGAACGGGCCGAGCGTGCGTAGCGGATCAATCCGCTTTCGACTTTCAATCTTCACTACATCAGCGCCCAAGTCCGCGAGATAACGGCCGCTCACCGGGCCGACCATCACCCAGCTCATGTCGAGCACGCGAATTCCCTCAAGTGGACCGGCCATCTAAATGACTCCGTGAACAAACAGCGCCTGCAACTCGAGCGGCGAGACATCGGCGCAATCGCAAAGAATCTGGGCCGTATGCTGCGAGAGCGAGGGCGCGGGACGTTTGGTTTCGATCGAGAAATTCGAGAACTGCGCAAAGCGCGCGGGTACGTCGATCTCGCGGCCGTCAGGCGTGATTTGCACGGAATTCCACAGCCCGCGCTCGCGATATTGCGGCGACTCGGCGACGTCGCGCATGTCCATCACCGGCGCGGCGAGCAAGCCGAGTTTTCGCGCCGCCGCGCCCAGCTCGGACTTGGTCTTGCCGCGGCAGAGCGAGCTAACGCCTTCGACCAGCGCCCGAAGATGATCTGGCGTCGAAGTTTTCCTGGCGAGGTCCTGCGGAAATGTGATCCAGTTTACGTCGGCGATCTCGCGCGACATGTGGCCTTCGTCCGCGGCCCACTTCGCAAGCCGCTGCGTCATCGGACCGAATGCCGGACCGAACGCGGGCACAGTGACGAGCATGTACCCGTCGGCGCATTCGAAAATCGCCGGCACGCGCACCCCCGCAATCGTCGTCTCGGCGCGTCTCGGCTCGTGATTTCCCGAACCGATGATTGTTGGCATGCTCATCGAACTCATCATCGCGGCGATTCGCGCCGAGAGTTCGGCGCGCTGTCCTTGAGCGCCACGATCGCGCGCGACAATTCCAGCGAGGACGGCGATAGCCGCTTCGGACCCGGCTTCCATGATCGATTGCGGCACCGAGTAGAAAAGCGGAGGACGATCCGAATCTCCCGTCATCGACGGCGCTCCACTCGAGGCCATCACCAGGAGATCGGTCGCGAGGTAATCGCTCTTCGGACCGGTACGCGCGAATGCGTTGATCGTGCAGCGCACCATCGTTCCGGGAAGATCGATGTTGTCAAGTGGCGCGCCGACCGGCGCTGCGGTTTCGAGGATCGCGTCGAAGTTGCCCGCGAGCAATGTCAGCAGCTCGCGGCCATCCGCGCTATCCAGGTCGAGTGTGATCGCGCGCTTGTTGCGATTGAGCGCGTGCCAGGCAAGGCTGCGCTCGATTCCCGGAACCGCGTCGAGAAACGGCTCCATCCTGCGCCCCGGCGCTCCACCGGGCGGCTCGACCACGACCACGTCGGCGCCGAAATCTGCCAGGATGCGACCCGCCATCATCGTCTCAGGAGCCGAAATTTCCAGCACGCGAATGTCGTTCAGCATCGCGACACCCCTTTGGCCGGCCTCAGCGCGCGTTCCAGGTTTCTGGTTGCGTCCTTGATGACGGCATCGAGCTTGAATGAGTTCGGATCGATCAAGCGCTGGATCACGAGGCCTCGTAACGTCGCCACGATCAATGTGGACTGTGACTGCGAGTCGACACCCGCACGAATCTCACCGTTTCTGATTCCTTCGTCGATGTGCCGCCTGATACTGCGACGGAAGTTTTCGTCGGCCTGCGCCAAGTCGGGCCTGATTTCCGGAACTGGTCCAAGTGCTTCGCCGATCAGCGCGTACATAGCGAGCCATTCCTTTTCGGCCGCGGCCCTCAAGTAGCTCTCGCACATGAGCTTCAAGGCCTTCAGTCCGTCGTTTCCCTTGAGAGCCGGCTCAACGGACTTGCCGAAATCATGCTGCAGCTTTTCAATCAGGGCGCGCACCAGGGCGCCCTTGGAACCGAATCGATGGCTGACGAGCCCGTGCGTATAGCCGGAACGTTCGCCGATCTCGCTGAGCGTAGTACGGCTGCTGCCCTGGCGTGCTATCAATGCGACGGCGGCCTCGAGCATCCGTTGATGCGACAGTTGGCGGCGTTCCTGCTGTGTCCGCCGGCTGGGACGGCGCGCGATCGGTGAGGAATTCATCATACGAAAAGCAGAGCTAGCATATTTATTGACTGGCTGACAAGAAAGTTTGTATGGTTGGGCGAACTTAAACGGGAGAACCGCCGATGTCTGAGAACGCGTCGCCACCGACTGAACTCTTTTCCGCTGCGGCCGAGCCTGAGCTGAACGGCCGCCGCTGCCGCGCCTGTGGCTATGTCTTCTTTCCGCCGCAGTCCTATGGATGCGAATACTGCGGGGCGCCAGGCGATCAGCTCGAGCCGAAAGCGCTGCGCGGCGCGGGAGCGCTCGCGTCGTTTGCCACCGTGCATCTGCATCAGGGAAAAGATATGGAAGCGCCGTTCACAGTTGGCGTCATCGTGCTCGACGACGGCCCCGCGGTCCGCGCAATACTGACGCAGCGCACCGACGAAGGCCTCAAGATCGGCGAGCGGATGCGCGCGGTGATCGTCGAAACGAATTCAGAAGGCGCGCGTGCGCGTGAACTGCGCTTTCGCAGAGAGGAGACCGCGCGATGAAGAAAACGCTACGCCAGATGCGCCCGGTGTACGTCGCCGGAATCGGTCTCCATCGCTATCAGCGCATGAGCGACACGCCCTACGTCACGCTTGGACTCACGGCGATTCGCGAGGCAATTGCCGACGCGAAGATCGAATGGCGCAACGTCGAGTCGGGGTACACTGGCACCGCGTTTATCGGGATGGCGGCGAGCCGTCCGATGCTGCGTCATCTGGGCGCGACCGGAATCGCGATAGCGCAGGTCGAGAACGCGTCGGCCTCGGGATCGACCGCGGTGCGCCAGGCCTGCCTCGATGTGGCGAGCGGACTGACTGATGTCTCGCTCGCGGTAGGCGTCGACAAGCCGGGGCCGATCGCGGGCGCGCCGGGCAAGACCAATATTCACGACCTGGTTGGCCGCCGCGTCGTTCCCTTCACGCATTTCGCGCTGCTCGCCAACGAATACATGAATCGCTACGGCGCCACCGCAGAGGAAGTCGCGATGGTCGCCGTTAAGAACAATCGCAACGGCGCCAACAATCCATACGCGCAGCGGCAGAAGGCCGTCACGCTCGACGAGGTTCTGGCCGGCCCGCCGATTTCCGGATCGCTCACGCGCCTGCAGTGCTGCCCGGTGGGCGAAGGCGCGGCGGCGGTGATCGTCGTTTCAGACGATGCGATCGATAAGCTCGGTATCGATCGCTCGCGCGCGATCCGGGTGACTGCATCGGTGTCGCGCAGCGAGCGCGTATATCGCGGCGCCAAGAACTTCGACGCCGAGTTGACGCGCGAGACCGTCGCGCAAGCCTACGACGAGGCGCAAATCTCGCCGCAGGAACTCGATGTCGTCGAGTTGCACGACGCGTTTACGATCGAGGAGCTGCTCTACGTCGAAGCGATGGGGCTCTGCGGCGAGGGCGAGGGCGCGCGCATGATCACGAGCGGCGCCGTAGATATCGGCGGCAAATGCGCGATCAGCGCCTCGGGCGGGCTGCTCGCGATGGGCCATCCGATTGGGCCGACTGGCACCGGGCAGGTCGCCGAGATCGCGCGCCAGTTGCGCGGCGAGGCGGGAGTGCGGCAGCAGCCGAACGCTCGCACCGGTCTCGCCCACATGGTTGGAGTCGGCGCGGTGTGCGTCGTTCACGTCTTGCAGAAGGATTCCTGAAACATGATGCCAGGTCGTATTCCAGAGAAAATCGCGAGCCGCCTCAGGCTGCCGCTGATCGCCGCGCCGATGCTTTCGGTGTCAGGTCCGGACCTCGCTATCGCAGCGTGCAAGGCTGGAGTGATCGGATCCTTTCCACTTGCAAACGCACGCTCGATTGACAACGTCAACAACTGGTTAACTCAGATCGAAGCCGCGCTCGCCAACGCCGCCGATAAATCCGGGCGGCCGCCGGCGCCCTTCTGCCCCAACCTGATTATCAAGCGCGCCGAGATGCGCGCCGAGCTCGAGGCGCTGGTGAAGCATCGCGTCGAGTTAGTGATCACCAGCGTCGGCTCGCCGGTCGAGGCGATTGCGCCGCTGCACGACGTGGGCTGTATCGTGTTTGCCGACGTCGCGACGGTTCATCACGCAGAACGCGCGATCGCGGCCGGCGTCGATGGACTGATTCTGCTCACTGCGGGCGCTGGCGGACAAACCGGCTGGCTCAACCCGCTGGCATTCGTGCGCGCGACGCGGCGGATGTTCGACGGACCGATCCTGCTGGCCGGCGGAATCTCCGACGGCGCGGCGCTGTGGGCAGCGGAGGTCCTCGGATGCGATCTCGCATACATGGGCACCAAGTTCATCGCGACCACCGAGAGCATGGCGACCGACGCGTACAAGCGGATGCTGGTTGATTCGACGATGGATGACGTGATGCTCACGCAGGCATTCACTGGACTTGATACCAACATGCTGACGCCTTCGATGATCAGGGCAGGGCTGGATCCCCGCACGCTGCCGCCGCGAGTGTCAGTCGAAGAAGCCGCGCGCAACTTCAGCAGCAAAGGCGAGATGAACGGGCCGCGCCGATACAAGGACATCTGGAGCGCGGGACATTCCGTGTCGGGCGTGACGCAAATCCTGAGCGCGGCAGAGCTGGTCGAGCAAACCGCGCACGAGTACGATGCGGCGCGCAATCGCACCGCCGCGATTCTTCAGGGCAGATTCGGATCGCTGCGACATTAACCAGGAGTCAAATCATGGCCGATTCCGGCAACGTCTTTGAACGCGGGCGCGGCGCAATAATCACCGGGGGCGCGAGCGGTATCGGCCTTGCCACCGCGAAACGTCTCGCAGCGCTTGGTATGCGCGTATGTATCGCCGACCTTGACGAAGGCTCTCTTGAAAAAGCCGCACAGGAACTCGGCAGCCTGGCACCGGGCGGCGCATCGGATGTGCTCGCGCTCAAGACCGACGTTTCATCGACCGCCGATATCGAGAGACTTTGCGCGGCTGCCTTCGATCGCTTCGGCGACGTCGCTTTCCTGATGAACAACGCCGCGGCCTTTGATGGTGGCGACGTATTCGGCCCGCTCGAAAACTGGCATCAACTTATCAATGTGAACCTCGTCGGCGTGCTGAACGGTGTCCAGCGCATCGGGCGCGCGATGGTGGATCGGAAAAAGTCCGGTGCGATAGTAAACACCGGCTCGAAGCAGGGAATCACGACCCCGCCGGGAAATACGGTTTACAATGTCACCAAGGCTGGGGTGAAAGTTTTGACCGAAGGGCTCGCGCATACGCTGCGGAATATTCCCAACTGCCATATTACCGCGCATCTGCTCATTCCGGGCTTCACGTTCACTGGCACGATGTCGCGACGGATGCCGGCCAAGCCACCCGCCGCGTGGACTCCCGATCAAGTGGCGGAACGACTATTCGACGGCGTCACGCGCGGTGACTTCTACATACTGTGTCAGGACAACGAAACCACCCGCGAGCAGGACGAGCGCAGAATCCTCTGGGCGGCGGGCGATATCGTGGAGAATCGCGCGGCCTTATCGCGATGGGATCCTCGCTACAAAGAAGCCTTCGAAGCGTTTATGAGCAAAAGCCCCGAGCGATAGGCGAAAAATGGCAGTCCGCCTAAGCAACCGACGTGCATTTTTGCGGGCTGATATTAGCGGCGGCCACGGGTCGGATGCTTCTCAGCTCAGGCGCCCGGATGCGAAATCATCGAGCGTAGTCGTAGCGAGTACAGTACCGTCCTTGGCGACGATGTCGAATACGTTTCCGTCGATGGCCTCGCACAGGAAGATCACGGTCGTACCATCCTGCCCACCATATTCCATATGCAGGTCGCCCGCGGGCGTTGGCCCCTGAAAGCCGGGCTTACGCGTCTTGTGGAGAATCTGCAACTCGCTAGTGTCGACTATGTGATGCTCACCCTGGAGCACGCGGGAAATAGTTCGGCCCAGATGCCGATGAAAATGGCAATATGAGTTTGGCGCCCATTTCGCAATAAACTCGATTACGCCCGCAGCGCGGTCGACGTCGGTGACGGCCACCGAATAGTCGATAGGGTAATCGAACTTCGGACTACCCTTCAATTGCTGCCAGTCAAGACGATTTGACTGAAGACGCGGGAGGGCGTCGGACGAAAACCCGGCCATCAATCGGTTCGGAGTTCTGACCTGCTCGCTCGATTCCATTTAGTTCGTGTACTCCTCCTTAACCTCGGAAGTCAAAATCCGAACGCAAGTTCGCCGAACGCCGCATAATGAGGGCGAGATCGTTGGCGCCATTTCTCGCAGCCGGCCGCCGGGGTCGAGCCTCTCGATCACGGCCCTGCGATGAAGCGGCGCCACGAATTCAGACCGCCGCGCAAGCCGATCGATGATCCACCTGCCCGTCGACGTTCGCCGGTCGATGCGCTTCTTCATGCGGACATTAGATTGCACTGCTTATGTATTGATTACATTTGTAATGCATCCTACTGCTTGACGCAATTGTTCTAACTGGACTAGATTTACCCGAGTCTTCGTAGCCGAGTGACTGAGGATCGACCTGGTAACGATCGCAAAGAACCCAAGGATGGCTTCGTGAGATGGCACTGAAACGTTCGGATCGGCTCGCCACTCGCCGCATTCCTACCCGTTCGGGCGTCGCCCGAGAGCCGCGCTCGCGCGGTTACCGCGTCGCGCTTTTGGCCGCACTCGTGTACCTGCCAATGCTGGCGGCGGCTGGCTGCGGCGGATCATCCGGCGCGCCCGCACCTTCGGGTCCGCCCTCCAATCTCAGACCGGGATCGGCGTTCACGCAGGCCGCGCCGCCCTTGTCTCCCAATACGGTGTGGAAGACGCCGGTCAATCCCGAAATGGATTTTGCGACCGGGCTCGCTCCGGCGGCTCAGACCACCCCGCTCTTCGACCAATATTTCTACATAGTCAACGGCCTGCAATCTGACGGCTCTCCGCTGCCGACCGGGCCTGGCGCTCCGACGCCCTCCTCGACACCGCTGGTACTCACGGTGAATGGCGCGGCACCCAACGGAGCCACCAATCCTAACGGTGGTACCGCGGTTGGCCTGGCGCCGCTCAATCCGAACTCCAACGGCAGTCAGCTGTGGAAGGCGGTTGCGGCGCCGACCGCGAATAATTTCTATTTGCGCAGCGCCGAGAGCTTTGCGGTGAGCCAGGTCAATATCGGGGCGTTCAACTCGCTGGTTGGCTACGGCGCTTCCGTGGCGCCCCTGGAACTTGGGTCCATCACGGGGTGGGCAACGTCGATCTTCTGGAATGAGCAGACCTCGCCGACCGGCGACATCAGCTCGTTCGAGCAGTGGAACTATGGAACCTCTGCCGGCAATGCAGCGCAGCTAACCAATCTCAGCAGCGGCGCGCAACTCTTCAGCTTTTCGCCGGTATCGGTTTCTGTCGGCGCGCAGTCTCCAGCCCCTAACAACCAGTGGTATACCTATCCCAACTACTATCTTGAACAGGTAATCGATCAACCGAATTCGAATCCACCTTTTCCTGCGGCGGCCGATTCCGGGCAATGTGCTGCTTACACCTATCTCAGCAACGCGATTCTCTGTGGTAATGGAACCACTCCGTGTCAGGTTTCGACCCAAACCTGCAACTACGAAGGGACAACCTACTCGGGCATCCGATGCTTATACATCAATACCAACTCCTCGAGCACCCTCACGACTTGCGAGTCTAATACTTCTTCGATTCCCGGGGAGATTCCGCACAATCCCGGCAATGGCACATGCGACGGCGTCACGACCAGCATCTCCGACGCGGATTGGACTGCAACTTACATGCAGATACACCAGGAATGTCAAAACGCATCAAATGTTCAGCTGATGTACTCAAACTACACTAGTATCATTGACTATATTCAAGCCCAGGATATCAACGCCACCACTCATCTGGCGCAGGACGTGAATGTCTCAAAAGAGCAGAGCCTTCATGCCACGCCAATCGATTTCATCGAGGGAATTCTCTACACCGCCCTCAACGCCATCAGCATCCCGGGCTCGGGCGCATTCGCCAACCTGATTGCAACTGCGGTTACAACGACGCTCGCGCAAGGAGGCGAAACAGCTCAACAGTTCACGCAGCGTCTCGACACCACTGTTGGCAACCTGGCCGGCGACCTCAATACTGTCTTCGACATCCTGACTGAGAATGAAGCGAATGGTGAGACTGCGGTCCTCGAAGATTGGGGCCGGCTCTCGATCGTCGGCCCGCTCAGTCAGATCGACGGCTACAACGGTCTCGGCCTGCCACCAGGTGAAACAACAAATATCGGCAACGCAGCCTTGAAGGGCTATTCCTTGACGGCGATGCAGGCCCTGGCTCCGCTGGCGTATAATCTGCAAATCTCATTTGCCAATAGTGGGGCTCCCACCGGTCTCAACACGAATAACTACAATAGCTATAACTACTCGACCTTCGGCAGTAATACGAGTAACAACAACGCGGGCACCTTCCAGGATAATCCGTCGCTCACGGTGATGAAGACTGATATTTTCGGCAATGGTGCCAATCCGTTTGAGGTATTCAACGCAATCGATGGTTGGGATTCGCTTAACGTCAATATTGTTAAACACGAGAATTGTAGTATTACGGCGATTACCTTGTTCAACGCGACTTCAACCGACCTGAGCGTCAATATCACTCCCTCGGAAGGAACTGTCGCCAAACCGGGATGCAGTCAGGTGAGCTGCGAGTCCGGATGGAGCGGCGCGGAACTGCGGCCGTACGGCTACCTGACACTTTTTGCGGGAGCGAACGCCGCTTTACAGCATCTGCGTGATGAGGTCGATGTCTATTCGTTTGGCACACTAGTAGGAACTGTCAGCGTGAGCGGAACGGGCTTTTGTCAGCTTGGAACGATCCTGGACGGGAGCGCGGCCTCGAGCCCGGGCTCGGCGTTCAGCTTCACCCCGGTTCAAACGCAGACGCCGGTCTCCGATACGGCCGACGGCGGAGTCTGGACAACGATCTATCAGCCATAGAGGCACTGGCTCCGAACGGCCGCCAATACTGAAGGAACGGAACACTCGATTATCGCGACGCAGTAAACTACCGAAGAACCCAGCCTCTTCAAGCGGTTTTCGAAATTTTCGTTCCGAAGTCAGCAGGCTTTTACGCCCGCTTCGTTAGCGATTTCGCATTCCTCACGCTCCTCGCCAATATCAGCGATTTGTTTGCCATTGGCTTGGTTCTGGCCCTAGTATGAGGACAGAACATCTTAA
The DNA here is from genome assembly GCA_035508495.1 of Candidatus Binataceae bacterium. NCBI lineage: Bacteria > Candidatus Binatota > Binatia (SeqCode) > Binatales (SeqCode) > Binataceae (SeqCode) > Binataceae bacterium (SeqCode). Next base: position 17,221 of record DATJMX010000024.1, on the reverse strand, counting down.
AGCCTAATAATCCATGATTGGCGATAAATGCCCTTATGCCAACATTCGAAAAGACTTGAGAACGAATTATGAATGAGATGGGCGCCAGGCAAATGGACACGACCAAGGGTGCAGGCCTATTCAGCGGGCGCCGGGTCAGATAGGGGCTCACGGGTGTGAACAATTCCGCTGGGCAGAAATTTATCGTCGAACTCATCAAGCCCTCTCACTATGACGACGACGGATACGTCGTGCAGTGGTGGCGCGGCTCGATGCCTTCGAACTCGCTTTCCGCGCTTTACGGGATCATGCTCGATGCCCGCGAGCGGCGCGTGCTCGGCGACGAGGTTGATATCGAGATCAACGTCCGCGATGAAACGAACCTGAAACTGCCGCTCAAACGCATCATTGGCAACCTTGAGCGTAACGGCAATCGCGGAATCGTTCTGTTGGTCGGAGTGCAGAGCAATCAGTTTCCGCGGGCGATGGACATCATGCGGCAACTTCGCGCCGCCGGAATCCAGGTCGCGACGGGCGGCTTTCACGTCAGCGGATGCATCGCGATGCTTCCTGAGATGCCGCCTGACCTTCAGGAGGCAATCGACCTCGGCGTCACGTTATTCGTTGGCGAAGCCGAGGGCCGCGTCGATGAGTTGCTGCGCGCAGCCTTTAAGCGCGAGCTCAGGCCAATTTACAACTATCTGGCCGAGCTGCCCGGGATGAACGGCGCCACGCTGCCCTTTCTGACCAAGCATCACATCAAGCGCAATCTCGGCAATCTCGGGAGCTTCGATGCGGGCCGCGGATGCCCGTTCAGTTGCAGCTTCTGCACGATCATCAACGTGCAGGGACGCAAATCACGCTATCGCACGGCCGACGACATCGAAGCGCTGATGCGCCAGCATGCCGCGCAGGGGGTCCACAGCTTCTTCATCACCGACGACAACTTCGCCCGCAACAAGAATTGGGAGGCGATCCTCGACCGGCTCATCGTCCTGCGGCACCAGGACAAAATCCGCATCAACATCGCAATGCAGGTGGACACTCTCTGCCACAAGATTCCGAATTTCATCGCCAAGGCGGCGGCCGCCGGGGTCAGGATTATCTTCATCGGGCTGGAAAACATAAACCCTGAAAATCTGCGCGCCGCTTCCAAGGGTCAGAACCGCATAACTGAGTACCGCAAGATGCTCCAGGCGTGGCGCGCGGCCAAGGTCATGACCTTCGCCGGCTATATCCTGGGCTTTCCGTCGGATACTTCGCGAAGCATCGAGCGCGATATCGAGATCATCAAGCGCGAGCTGCCGATCGATATCCTGGAGTTCTTCATCCTGACGCCGCTGCCGGGCTCTCACGATCACAAGGAAATGTATCTCAAGGGCGCGCGGCTCGATCCCGACATGAATCGCTACGACCTCGAGCACGTGACCAGCGATCACGCCAGCATGAGCGCGAAGGAGATGGCAGAGATCTACGACCGCGCGTGGCATCTCTATTACACTGCCGAGCACGTCGAGACGCTGCTCAAGCGCAGTATCGTCGGCAGGATGCGGCCGAGCCGGATGTCCAAGTACATCTTCTACTACTACGGATGCTACCGGCATGAGGGCGTGCATCCGCTGCAAGGGGGCGCGTTTCGGCGCAAAATTCGCAGTCAGCGGCGGCCCGGGATGGCGATCGAAAATCCGCTCGTGTTCTATCCCAAGCGCCTGGCGCAGATCATCAAGACCTACGGCCGCGCCGGATGGTATGGGCTCTGGCTCGAGCGCTTACGTTGGCGATGCGAATCCGATCCCAACAGAATGCAATATACCGACCTCGCGATAACTCCGGTCAGCGACGAAACCTCGGAGTCGCTCGAGCTGTATGAACTGAACGATTCAAGCCGCGCAGCGCTTGAGCAGGCCCGCGCCCGTCATCGTCGCGCAAGCCGCGCAGCCGGCGCGGCATCGGGCGCGCCTTGAGCTAATCGCGCCGCCTGCGTCGTTCGACGCAACCTCGAAAGCGTGAACATCCGGGAGCGAGCCGCGGCCCACGGAATGTAGAGCTTGAAATAAGCGGAAGCGAAGACTAAAACAAGCTCTAAATAATTAGAATGCGTGTATCTTTACTCTTTATAGCACAAGTAAACCTCAGCAGACCCGTGCTGACAGTCGAGACCTTTGATGGTCAGACGCCGTGAGGACGCCCGGTGATATCACCATCTTTTGACCTCGACTCCTCTGCGCTCGAGAAGGAACCAGGGCCCTGGCAATGGCCGTGGTGGCGGACCACGCGCCAGCATGCGCCAACCTTTGCGTGGATCGTGCTCATCCATATTACTGCGGCGATTGGATTGATTCTCTTCCCGTGGCCTGGATGGCGAATGGTCGTCGCAATGTTTGCGGTCGGATGGATTGGCGGAATCGGGACGACCGTGTGCTTCCACCGGGCTATCGCGCATCGTTCGGTGAGGCTGAGTCCGGTCGTGGAAGGGCTGTTGATCTTCCTGGCGATGTTCAATGGTTCGGGCTCGCCGGTGAGCTGGGTATCAAACCACCGGCTTCATCACGCGGCCGCCGACACCGACGAAGACGTATCCAGTCCGCGCCACGGATTCTGGTGGGCGCACCTATGCTGGCTCTGGCAGGCGCCGGTTCCATCGGTCGAGCGCTATTGTCCGGACCTCGACAACCGTTATTACCACTTCTGGACCTACCTTCTCGCCCCGATCCTGTTGGTGGCCTATTCCTGGGGCTTGCTATTCAGTCTGCAAGCATTCTTCTGGATGGGTTCCATACGAATGATTGTTGCGCTTCACGCGCAATGCTTCGTTAACAGCATCTGTCATATGGAACCGGGCGTCGCGATCGGTGAGGATTCGAGCCGCAACGTGAGATGGCTCGGATTGATGCAACTGTTTATCGGCGAAAATTGGCATCGCAACCATCATTCGCGCCCTGGCATCGCAAGGCTCGGATGGAACTGGCGTCAGCCCGATGCCGGATATTTCCTTATCAGAAGCCTCGAGAAGATTGGCTTGGCGAGCGAGGTCCGCGATTTCCGCCATTCGAGGGCACTATAGAAAGGGCTCGATGCTCGAACCGCCACTTGAAGGTGAGTGCCGCGTCTCGGAAGCCATGCCATCGAGAATGATGTGGCTGCCCAGCGCCATCACTTCATCGGGGCTCCTCCTGGGTTGTCTTTCGCTGGCGTCATCCCTCGACGGCCATTTCCAGCGCGCCGCCATCTTCATTTACCTGGCCCTTCTTTGCGACGTGCTCGATGGTTTAGTGGCACGGCTGTCACGCACGATGAGCGCTTTTGGCAAAGAGCTCGACAGCCTGTCCGATCTCGTCGCATTCGGCGTCGCGCCCGCAGGCCTCGCCTATGCGTGGGCGCTCAGACCCGCCGGGCTCATCGGCGCGTTGATTATCGGGCTCTTCGCACTCGCCGCGGCACTGCGCCTGGCCCGCTATAATCTGGAATCCAAAGGCGGCTTGGTTAACCACCACCGCTTCGTTGGGATGCCGGTGCCTGGGGCGGCGTCAGTGATCGCGGGTCTGGCGTATTGCTACCAATGTTATCCCGAACTTGATGCTCCAGTTCTCTGCGCTTGTGTTGCCGTAGTTATACTGCTGCTTTCGGGCCTGATGATTTCGCGAGTGCCCTATCCCGCTTTTAAGGTCGCCAATCTGCGAAGCTACGTCTGGTTGCCGATCACCGGTGTAGTAGTCACGGTCGTAGCCTTTATCGTTCCCGGCATTGCCGCGGTGGTACCGCCCCTCGTTTACCTTGCTTGGGGGCCCCTGCTCGTGCTGCGCGACGCCACCCACGACAAAGGGCAGAGCGAGAATCAAATCGCGCACATCCCGGCTCCATCGCAGCGCAACCCACCGTCGCCGTCCGCTGCTGAAAACTGGCACACGACGGCGACAGTTCCCCCGGCGCGATGACGCGGGCCGCATCAAGTGAGATTGCATCCGATCGACGGTATCAACTTGTGATTTCGAAACGGCGCAGAGGATAAGTCTCGATGGCTGAGAAAGTCGAGCTCCCGGCATTCACCATTGACGCACGGCGACGGTTGTCCCTGCACTACTTATGGGGAGTCGCGGCTACTGCCATGTCCGTTCTGCTCACGCTTCTGCTCGCGCTGCCCGCATTCGCTCTGGCTACAAGCAGGCGCTACAAGGCACTCGCACAGCTCGCGAGGTTTTGGGCTCGAGGAATCGTGAAGTTTTGCGGCGTCAGGGTCGAGTTATCAGGTTTCGAGAACCTCACGAATTTGACTCCCTGCTTATTAGTTTCGAACCATCAGAGCTTCTTCGACGTCTTCACCATGCTCGCATTCATGCCGATCAATACTCGTTTCGTCGCGAAGAAGGAGCTGCTGAAATTTCCGGCCTTCGGCTATGCGCTCCAGCATTCAGACAATGTGGTAATTGATCGCGAGGCCGGCGGCCGCACCATCCGGCACGCGATACACGTTCTACGCAGCGGATTGAATCTCGGTATCTTCCCGGAAGGCCATCGATTCACCGACGGCAGGGTGCATGAATTTGAAGATGGCACCGCGTGGCTCGCGATTCTAAGTCAGAAGCCGGCAGTGCCGATGGCGATCGGCGGCTCGGGTCTGATTCTTCCGCCGTCGGCAGCCGTAGTTTCGCCCGGCAGAATCTTGCGAATCGCGATCGGAACGCCGATTCCGACTGCTGGCATGCGAAAAGACGATCGCGCTGAGCTGACCAGTCGTCTTCACGAGGAAGTCAGCAAGTTATATCAATCGGTGAGCGCCGGGCTCTAGCTGCTCGTCAGCAACAACTTGCGTCGCTGCTGAACATCTCGAGTTCGCAAAGGCGGCCTGCTTCGCAGGTTGAGGTCACGAGCATCGATGGTTCCGCGGCCGACTGGAAACGCTGGTGTGGCGCGACCTGCGAAGTTCCGCTGGTACTTCGCGTCCTTCGGCGAGCTGGCGAAAGCAAGCGCATCGCCGCTGGACTTCTCGTGGGAACCGCACTAGGACAGGGTGGCAAGCAGGACCGCGATCATTTCCGGCAGCGCTAAACACTAGTCGAGCTACGACATAGGCAGTCGCCAATCAGGAGCTCAGTTTACAATGACTAATGGTAAAATCCGCAAGATGTACGCACTGCCCGGTGCGCAGCTTTCTGCACCACGCTCGCTGCTCGTTCAGGGCGGCGACGCCACGATGGTCAAGCTGCCCTGCCCCTCGTTTCTGATGGAACACCCGAAGGGTCTGGTGTTGTTCGATACCGGATGCAACCCGCGCATGATCGATGATCCAATCGGATACCTGGGCGAGCACGCGCGCAATTTGCCGCTGGAATGGAGCAAGACCGAGACCCTCGATCGGCAGATCAGGCAGGTCGGCTATCAGCCATCAGACATCAAGTATGTAGTCGTATCGCATAGCCACTTCGACCATGTCGGCGGACTCAGCTACTTTCCCAAGGCGAAGTTTATCGTCGGAACCAACGAACTGCGCTACGCCTACTGGCCCGATCCCGATCGACGCTGGGTATTCGTGCTCGAGGACTACCTGCCGACGCGTGGCTACGACTGGCTGGAACTCGGATGCGATTTCGATCTGTTTGGCGATGGCAGCCTGCAGTTTCTGCTCACTCCAGGTCATACGCCCGGCGAATGCTCGCTGATGGTCAGGCTCTCCAACCGCGACATTCTCCTGACCGGCGACACCGTGCATCTGCGCGAAGCAATTGACCGGGAAGCGACGATGCCGCTGGACACCGACCCGAATCAATCAACGCATTCGATTCGCCGCCTCAAAGCAATACGCGAGATGTACGACGCCACTCTATGGATCACCCACGATCCGGAGGACTGGTCGGCGATGCCCCATATTATCGAGTAGCGACGATGCCGATATACGAATGGCGATGTGATTGCGGTTACGAATTCCAGGAAGTGATCTCGTGGCGCGAAGCCGATCGCGGAAGACGGTGCCCGCGATGCGACTCACCTGCGATGCGGGTACCGTCGACGTTTTCGATCGGCGGCGCGGGGGCGATTCCACAGGTGAAAGTGAAGAAGCCCCACGTACCGCAAGCGCCGAGCTCTGCCCGCTTATGCGGCATGGACGATTACTCAGCAACCCGCATGACCGCATACAAAACGGGCCTTGGTGCGCAATTCGACGATTATCATGCGGCGGTCGCGGAGCAGAAGAAATCACTGCCCTCAGAAAATCGCAGAAAGCCTTAGCTTTTTCCTCGTGAATACGGCGGCGTCGCTGCAGCTTTGCATCCTGGGAAAAACGCGCCGGATATCAAACGCGCGGATCTTCCAAGTCGAACTCGAGCAGCACTCGAAACACCAGTTACGAGGTCGATCGGGGTGAGCCGATTTGAGCGGCGACCACAAGCACCTCGAACGCAAAGCGGGTTTTCACCGGCATCTTACCGAGAGAGTTTGCCGCGGCGACGCAAGCTGCCAATCTGGCAAAGACTCGATCCCTGGAAGGAAGAGCACGATGAATCGACCACGCACGCGTGACCTGAAATGTACCCTGCTTTCGACGCTTGGGCTCGTCACCTTGATCCTGCTTTCATCCTCGGCCCGAGCGACCGAGCCGCAGGGAACCTGCACCGCCGCAACGATGCATGGCACTTACGTGTATGGCTACACGGGGTACACCGTGAGTGGCAGCACGCTCACGCGCTTCGCTGTAGCCGGTCTGGTCGTCTTCAATGGGAACGGAACCGCACACGGTACCTGGACCACCGCAACCGAGGGTGAGCCGGTGGAGCACCAGAGCACGTTTCAGGGCCGCTATAGCGTCAACGCCGACTGCAGCGCGACCGAAGTCGATACCGATCAGAACGGCAACATTTTTCATTTCGATGATTTCACGCAACCGGGCGGTCAGGAAATCAGCTTTGTTGAAACCGACCCAAATGTAGTCAGCTCAGGCACCGAAACTCGAACGCAGCAACCTCTGCCTTACTGACTAGGATCGCGTGGCTTCAGGAGTGGACTCCGTATCATGTTGACGGGAGCCAAACGCATTGAGGACTAAGAGATGACCGACACGGGAGTCGAAAGTGCTCTGAAGATACTTCCGATAGCTGGAAATATCGGCGCAGAGATCGGCGGCCTTCGCCTATCTGGCGACCTCACGCCTTCGGTGGTTCGTCTCGTGCGCGAAGCGCTCCTTAAATACAAGGTGATCTTTTTTCGTGGGCAAGAGCATCTGGATGAGGTCGGTCATGAAGCGTTCGCAAGCCTGATGGGCGATCCAGAACCACATCCAACACTGCCGCCTCTTGAGGGAAGCCGCGCGGTGCTCAGTATCGACCACTCCTATGGCGACCGCACGACGGCGTGGCATACCGACCTGACCTTTCTCGATGCATACCCTCAGGCCTCAATTCTTCGCGCTCTAGTTGTTCCCAGCTATGGCGGCGATACCATATGGGCGAACACCGCAGTTGCCTACTCGTCATTACCACCCAAGCTGCAGGAATTTGCCGACAACCTGTGGGCCGTTCACACGAACGTTCACGAGTTCTCGGCGCTCACCAGAACTGACAAGCGTGAGGACGTGCGCCGAAACTTCGAGCTCTTTACTTCCAGTGTTTATGAAACTGAGCACCCCGTGGTGCGGATCCATCCGGAGTCCGGCGAGCGATGTCTGGTGCTGGGTGGATTTGTGAGAGAGTTCGTCGGCTTACCAGTGTCCGACTCTCGACAACTTTTCCAGCTCTTCCAGGAATATGTCACGCGGGTCGAAAATACTGTGCGATGGCGTTGGGCCAAAGGTGACGTGGCGGTTTGGGACAACCGGGCCACTCAGCATGCCAAGGTGAATGATTCTGGCCCAGAGCAACGCTTGCTCCATCGCGTTTCGGTGGCCGGCGACGTGCCGGTCAGCATCTCGGGTCGTCGAAGCCAGATGCGTAAAACCGAACGGTAGGCCGAGAGTTTGAAAGCGGCGAGCGCCGCAGAGGGCGATTTTTCAAGGCAAGGAAAGCCATGAGCTTCAAGGACCACGACCAGCGTACGTTCATTATCGACTCGGCCAACGCGTACAGCAGCCAACGGATTTCCAAGCGCGAGTTCCTACGCCGCATGGGCCTCGCCGGGATAGGCTTCTCGCTCTTCGGGCTCGCCTCGCTGGGCAGCCGCCGCGGACCGCGCAGCTTCGGCTTTGCCGAGCCGGCCTATGCCGAGGGACTGCCGGACGACCAGGCCAAATGGCTTAAAGAAGCCGGCAGCAAATACCGCGGCACGAAGATCCGCTTTACCTCCGAGGCCACGCCGCCCACCCTCGTGCTCACCCAGCTCAAAGAGGAGTTCACCCAGGCCACCGGAATCGAGGTGGAGCTCGAGATCCTGCCGCTCGAGCAGGTGCTGGCCAAGTTGATGCAGGACGTGCAAGGTCGACTCGGCAGCAACGATCTTTATTATCTCGACCAGTCATGGATCGCGGCCTTCGCGCAGGACACCGTCGATCCGATGCAGTACTACAAGGACAATCCCGAGCTGGCGATGCCGGATTTCGATTTCGGCGACTTCTGCCGTCCCCTGGTCGAGGGTGTAGCGCAGGTGAACGGCAACTGGATCGGCATTCCCTATGACATACCGATCTTCATCCTGATGTACCGCAAGGACCTGCTGGACAAGCACGGCATCTGGGTGCCGACGACCTACTCTGAATTCACGAATGCGGTGAAGGCTATCACCGGAGCTGAGAAGGCAAACGGCATTTTCGGCACCGGGTTGCAGGCGAAATCCGGCCACTATTCGCTGGAGTGCGATTGGAGCCAGGCGGTATGGGGCCACGGCGGCTCGATCTTCGCCAGGGACAAGAAGTTCTCCGCCAACGACCACCAGGGCGTCGTTGGCTTGCAATGGTACCAGGAGCTTCTGAAGTACGCCGCGCCCAGCTCGATCGACTCGACCTGGGACGGGCAGTTCCAGATGATGGTTTCGGGCCAGGTGGCGCTGGTGCAGAGCTGGGACGAGTTCTTCCCGGGCCTGGACGCCGACGACTCCAAGGTGCGCGGCTTGTGGGATCCCGCGAAACCCCTGACGCCCGTGGCGTTGCGCCCGACGGCAGATTGCGGCTTCAACGAGAAACCGAATGCGGCACACCAGGGGGGCTCGTCGATCGCGCTCTCGAAATACTCCCGGAACCGCGAGGCAGCCTGGATCTTCATGCAGTGGCGAACTTGCAAGGAGATCATGACCCGCTGCACGCTGGCCGGCGGATTCGCGCCCACCCGCAACTCATGCTTCGAGGATCCTAGAGTGAAGGCCAAGGCCAAGGTTATGGCCGGCACCACGCGCCATCTCGAAATAGTCAAGTGGACTATCAACAACGTCATTGCGACCGAGCCGCACTTCGCGCAGTGGATCGGCTATTCGACCAACGAGCTGCCGACCGAGATCGGCAAGTTGCTGACCGGCGAGGACTATGGCGGTGATGCGAAGAAGTGCATGGACGCGGTGGCGAGTATCATTGACACCAAGAACAAAGAGGCCGGTCTTCTGTAATCGGCCCGGGAACATTTGCCGACGGAAGTCGTGGGTTGCTGGAACAGGCTCTACGGATAGCCAGCCTCATCTGGAATAAGCATTGCGTCGTTAATTTCCGACCATGAAACGGGGGTATCGGTTTCGAGCTTCTTGACGACCCGATCGACACTCGTTGACTGTACGTTACAGTCCTGTTCGAAAGTAGCGTCCCAACCACCTTGATGATTGCGCCACATCTGATCGTCGAGCGCTTTCACTTGCTCCAGTTGCTTGATCAACTCGGCTCGCTGGGCGGACGAAAGCTGCTTCGGCGGGACGAACAGCGCATCTGATATTTCGGAGCTGGGTACATCGGACTGCTTACTCAGATCTTCGATTGCCGTTTCAGCTTTCCCGGCTTGCGTCATGTAGTCCCCGATTTCAACCGGACCCAACTCGGTATCCATCGCATCCGTCAGATCGGTTTGTCTCGCTTGCTGTAGCTGCTCAATCAATTGTGCTCGTTCTCCAGGTGGCATGCCTCGAGAGACCGAACATGAAGACATACACAAGAACGACAGAGCAATCAGTAGTGATATTTCCCGAGAACCAAATATGCAGTCAGCGATAGCCCTGCAGGAAATCGAAAGCGCCAACCGGCCGCGGTTTGACTTTCGCTCCGGCGGCCTTCTTTGGTTTCGATAGACTCGGGATCGTGACTCACTTGCCATCCGGCGATCGTGTCGCTCCAAGACCCGGCGGTCCACCAATCGCGCTGCTGCGGTGGTTGCGAGGTCGAGAACGCCTTTAGAGCTTTTCGGCGGTCGATGATGAATCGCCGGATGCCTGCTGGTTGTTTCAGGCATGGGCGGCGGAACCGGGTGAGAAACGGACCGGGAGACGACGCGGTCCGGAAATGAAGTTGGAGGGAAGCCATTCGGCCGGCCCGGCCGGCTCGATATCGGGCAGGCGGGTCAGTATTTCACGCAGCATCACCTGGATTTCGAGCCGCGCGATGTGCGCGCCGAGACAAAAGTGCGTACCTCCGCCGCCGAATGCGATGTGATCGTTGGGGCTGCGCGCCACGTCGAAGCGGTCTGGTTCAGCGAACAGCGACTCGTCGCGATTCGCCGAGCCATAGTACATGACGACCTTGTCCCCCGCGCGAATGGTCTTGCCGCCCAGCGTCGTGTCGCAGGTGGCCGTGCGCCGCATGTAGACAACCGGACTGACATAACGGAGCATCTCTTCAACCGCGAGTGGCAGCAGACGATCCAGATCGGCCTGCAGCTTGCGCCGCTCAGCCGGGTTTTCAAACAGTGCGAGCATACCACCAGCGAGCAGATTGCGGGTTGTATCGCCGCCCGCGTTGATTAGGAGCAGGAAGAACATCGCGTACTCAGCGGGGGTCAGCCGATCGCCTTCGATCTCGGAACTGAGAAGGCGGGTCGCGAGATCATCGCCCGGCTTATTGCGTTTTTCCTCAGCGATCCCGAGTGCGTAGCCAAGCAATTGCGCCGAGGCGGCACGCTTTTCAATCTCCGGCACCGCCTCCGACGAGGAATGCATCTTCTCGGTCCATTCGTAGAGCAGCCTTCCATCTTCGAGCGGAATGCCCATCAGCTCGGCGATGACGTACGACGGCAACTCGCCCGCGATCTGGCTGACGAGGTCGCATTCGCCACGATCGATCACGCGATCGATAATCTTGCGCGCGAGTTCCTCAATTCTTGGTTTCATCAATCGCGCGCTGCGCGGGATGAACTGCGAGCTGACCAGTGCGCGGTAGCGAGTGTGCTTGGGCGGGTCCATGAACAGCATCATGTTGCGCGATGCGGCCAGTCCGTCGGGGTCCATGTCATTGATTGCGATTCCGCCCACGTACGAGGAGTAAGTGTTCGGGTCGCGGCTGATGGTGTATACGTCGCGATGACGCATCACGGCCCAAAATCCTCGGCCATCCGGTTCTTCGTGCCGGTACACGGGATCGTTAGCGCGCAGCCACCGGAATTGATCGTGTGGCTGTCCGTGAGCGAACGACGTAAGGCTAAGCAGATCGATCTTGAGTCTTTCCATAGCGATCCTGGTCACGCGCCTGAGATGACCTTGGGGAATTTGGGATGGCGAACCGGCTCTCCCCTTTTATCAGCCACGCCCGAACATCGACGTTTATTGGACGACAAGCAATTGGTGTCACAATCCCCCTTTGCACGATACCGCCTGAGTGACACATGTGAGAATCCGGAATGAATTCTCCGTGGGCAAGTCGTACAGCATCAGCCTGTCCATGCGCTCCCGATTGGATCAAAGTTAAATGACAGGAAGAAACGGTAGTATTCTGCCAGGTATTCCAGAACATCAGAGTACCGCGATTTAAATGCAGATCGCGACGCAGACTGGCGCGCCGCGATAACCGATTGCACGGTCGATGGAATGCAAGTGTTGCGCGAAGGGGCCAATCGCATCCGCGGCATCCGAGGCGGTGCTGATCGAAGCGATGGAACTCCGCAGCCATCTGCAGTTAACTGAGATTCATGACGGACGGACCAAGGTTTGCGATGAGCGGCCAGCCCGAGGGGATCTACTCGGTTCCGGGCGTGGAAGGGTGTGAGCACGAATGACATCACGGCTCAGCTTCGGCACCAATCGGTTCGCCTTCCCTGACCCGGTCAGGCTGGCCAAGTCGTGTCGCGAAACGGAGGCGGCGGGCTTCGATCATTTGTGGTTTCCAGATTCCCAACTGCACATGGGTGACGTCTTTATCAATCTGGTGACCGCCGCGCAGAACACCGAACGAGCATCAGTCGGCACCCTGATCGTGAATCCCGTGACGCGTCACCCGAGCGTCATCGCCAGCAGTATCGCAACGGTAGATCTCTATGCTCCGGGCCGTACGCTGATGTGCATGGCGGCGGGCGACACCTCGGTGCTTCAGGTCGGACTACGCCCGGCGCGCATCGACGAGCTGGAAACCGCGGTGCGAATCGTGCGCGTTCTGCTCGCCGGTCAATCCGTCGAAATGGGCTGGAGCCGTCCGACCCGTCTCGATCATCCGCGCCCCGTGCCTGTAATCGTGACTGCAGGCGGCCCTCGGGGTTTGGCAATGGCGGGACGCAGCGCAGATGGCGTGGTGATTCGAGTCGGCGCCGATCCCGAGTTGATAAACTGGGCTTATCAGCAGTTTCGCACTGCCGCACTGGACGCCGGACGCGATCCTGGGGCCCTATTCACCGCAGTACACCTGCACACCATCATCACTGACGATCCGGATCTGGCCGCGGCGCGCGGGCGTGTAATGGCGGCTGGTTATTACGAAGTGAATCGCGCGCTGTGGGAACGCCTGCAGCTCAAATGGCCGTGCGCGCCGCTCCGGGAGATCCTGTCGATCGTCTCGCCGGACTTCCACCATGCTGAAGACATGGCGCTGGCGGCGCGGATGGTGGCCGAGATCCCGCTCGAGATCGCCCGGCGATTCTGCCTGATGGGCAATGCGGTGCAGGTCCGCGACCAACTGTCAAAGCTGGTCGCGCAATCGCCATGGCTCCGCCACATAATTCTCCAGCCCAACATACCGGGCCGTGAGTTCATCGCGGCCTGCGGCAGTGCGATCATTCCGGCGTTTGCCTGACCTCCAGACAATGAAAATCGAATAGCTATCCCGAAATCAGATTGCCCACTTTCTGTGTATCCAATTTGTTACTCTATTAGATCGGATGAAGGCCGTTTACGACAAATCGTCTAAGTGTTGGGTTGACTAGAATCTCTGCGAGACTGCGAGTAGAGAGTTAGTGACGAACCGCGATGATGTTGCGTACATCACTGCCCAAAACTCTTAGTGATAAATCGCATTTGCGACAGCGCTGCGGCATGATTCTTCGAACGACGGCGTTTGGCAGCGCACTCGCGGTGATGATTGTCACTTCGTTGAGTACAGCGGGGACGCGGACCAATACACCTACGCCGGCCTTTCAGCAGGAAATGCAGCGGAACTATGAGGACCTGTTCAAGGCGGCGATCATCACAGGCGTCGCGGATCCGAACGGAATCTCGATGTCGCTCGAGCAATTGCTTGGAGCGGCGAATCGTAACGGTCTGCGACGGCTCAACGATCAGTGGGTCGGCGAGTTGATCCAGCTTCGCGCGCAGTTGATATATCTTGCCAACACGCGCACTTGTGCAAGCCTCTGGTCAGGCTCAGTCGATCGGGGTTTCGTTCCTGCAATCGAAACGCTCGAGCCGCAACAGCAACGGTTATGGGCGCAGATTTTCGATCAGGCCGCGCTCGCAATTATCAATCGAACGCCCGCCAGACCTGCACCAACGCCGGAGCAAATTGAGCCCGCGCTCGCGCGGACGATGAAACAGATGGCACCGCCGGACCTCGAGGCATTGAATGAGGCACTCGCCGGATCGGCGCAACTAACTCCCGACCAGGAGTGCGGTGCCGCGCGCGCCTTGTACGGTAACATTGCACGAGCTGATCGCGCGGATGCGCTCACGCTCACGCGCGCGATGTTCTACCAATAGTGCGATTGTCAGTGATTCGGATAGAGCGCCGCCCAGTTCATACCGTTCTGAGTATAGAAGGACTTCATCTGCGATATTGAAGAAAGTTGTACGGTCGATCCCGGACTATAGACAGTCACCGTTTTGCCATCTCCGACTTGCGGGCCGTAATTCGCGCCGGCTGCCGTTGGATCGTTTCTTTTTGCCCACGTGTCATGCGTACCGTGCTGAACGACATCCTGGATTGGATTATTGCGATACTGCTGCTTGATGATTTCGTCGAAAAACTGATCGGTGACGTCATTTCCGGCGCTGTCATAGACACCGTGAATATCCATGTCGCTATAGAAGTGGCGGCCGCCCTGCGACACCAGACCGGTCGCCGGGTCGCGTACGTAGCCGCGCGCCTTCTCTTCCGGCGTAAGCTCATCGGAGGCGAGCCCGGCGTTCGGTTGTTCCGCTAAAGGTTTGTTCGGATCAATTTTGGCGGACTTCGCTTTGAGGCCGGGGCCTTTCGGATAGTAGCCCTCTTTGCCGTAAAAGCGCGTCGCCGCAGGATTGCCGTCGCGAACGACGATCTTCCAATTCTTCTCCTTTGCAATCTTTTGAAGGGTATCGTCGACTTGGGGCAGCATTCCGCGCTGTTGCGGGGGCGGCGCCGGAGGAAACTCCTTGTTGCTGCCGGCGACGCTGGTGGCGGCTTTGGCCGCCTGTTTGAAGCCCGCAGTAACCTTTCCTTCTTCGGCAGCTGCCGAGGCCGCCGCCTTAGCGGCTTTCCAGAAACTACCGCCTTCGGACCCGACTTTGGCGGCTGCGCCAGCTCCCGCCCCGAAGGCATTGCCAGCCCAAGCCTCGACTACCTGAGCAAAGGCGGTCCCGGGATCCATCGGATGGGTCCACTTGTTGATCAGATCCTGCCGCATCGCATCGGCGATCGCTTTGGTCTTGCGGTCAGCATCGTTGAGGCCGTTGTTGATTGCCTTTTCGTTTTGCGAAGCCTGAGCTCCGGCCCGCTGGAGCGCCTGCGGACCGCCCGGATATGCGGAGCCCGCCGCGTCGTTGAGGGCCTGCAGCAAGGAAGGCGGCCCTTGATTTCCGCGACTCGGGGCTTGCGGCTGATTGCTGATGTATCCGCGATACGGATTTTGCGGGGTGCCTGGCGCCGCGTTGGAACCACCACCAGATGCAGGGGTGCTGCCACCGGATTCGGAAGCACCGGCGTTTCCGCCCGAGGCTCCTATCTGGCAGATATTGTATTGCGTTTCCGCATCAACTTGTTGCTTGGCTAGTTCCTGTTGCTGCTGGACATATTCCTCGCCCGCGCTGCGCCGACACCCCGGATCGCCATTACACCCGATCTCCTGCTTCTTGAAGTTGGCATCGAGAAGGTCGCGCGCGATCGCAATCTGGCGTTCGGTGTCGGAATAAGTCTGCTGACAGGATTGGCCGCTTCCACCCTGTGACCCTGAACTCGAATTGAATTCGTCTTGTGCGATCGCGCTCGTGGAGAGCGCGAGCAAGGCGACGACCAAGCAGATGATACGCCGAGCCGCCCCGGGCCTCGTGCGGATGTAACTGGAGATCGATTGAAGCATCGCCCTGTCAGCCGTTTGGAGGCAGCGTGAACGACCAAGCAAACTTTCATCTCAGCTGTTAGCACAATGGATGTCGGATTCGTAGTCGCACTATTCAAGACGAAAATACCCCTCGTATTACGCGCGATCTTTAGCTATTTATCGGTAAAGAATATTTACTGACGAAACCCATGCTCAGAGCTGCAATTTTCGCCGTTGCCATCGTCGTAGCCACCGGATTTGGCGCTGGCGCTCGAGCTCAAGGAATCTCGTCTGGCGATAACGGTACGAACGGCCCGTGTGGCTACTATGGACACCCACCCTGCAAAATTGCCGGATGGAATGCGTGCGACTTGATCACGCCCAGCGATCTTGCGGCGGTATCGGGCGAATCATGGACGCAGCACGGGAGCGGCCCGATGCGGCCGATCGCCGGTGCGGCGCTGATCAACGAATGCCAGTACAACGGACAGGGAGCGCAAGGGGACGACATCGAGATAACGACGGTGCATACAGGTGGACGCGCCGAATTCGATCGCCACGTGCATTCCTCGGATCTGCATAGCGTGAGCGGCGTCGGTGATGCCGCTTACCTGAACGCGGTGCCCGGCGGCGCGCGTATTCATGTGATCCAAAACGGCACTTACGTCGAGATCAGACTTCAAACTTTCAGCTCAAACTCGAACCTTGGCACCTGGGCCACCGCTTTGGCGCGCAAGGCTGCCGATCGGATCAAAAGCAAATAGGTCTATCGCATCGTAGCGCAGGCAAACCTCGCGACTGACCGCGTAACCGTCTACAGGGGAAATCATGTTTCACAGAACGTTGATGGCATCGATCATCGCATTGACGATCGCGGTGGTGAGCAGCGGGCAGGCGCAAGCCGCGGACGCTCCATGCATCCTGATGACCGCCGACGATGTTACGGCTGTGATGGGCGGCCCGCTGGTAGGACCGAACTCGGACTCGACGACTTGCGCTTACACCAGCCAGTCGACCACCTGGAACGGGCAAAATGCGAGCGCGACTCTGATGATCGCCGGCGGACGCGCCGAGTACGCTCAGTCTGTCGGTTTTGGGGGCAAGTACGGCGGAACACCCTATTCGACGCTGAACGGCGTCGGCGACAAGGCATACGAAAACAACAGCTGCGGCGAGCAGTGCTCACAAGTAGGCGTCCTCAAGAAGAATACTTTCTTCATGATAACGGTGCAGGAAGACCCCAAGCACGCGCAGTCGGCCGTCACCCTGGCGCGCAAAGCCGCGGCCCGAATCAACTAGATCTCCGCGCACTCGAGCATCGCGGTAAGCCCCGCTCGAACCTGCTTGCGATCAATTCTTCGGAAGCGGCAATCGCAATCTTGTCACGATTGGGGTGGACCCATGCGCGACACTTTTTGCAGGAAACGCATGCGGACGAGATCCTGCGCACGTTCTTCGCTCGCACTTCTTGATCCGCGCTGCGGAGCGTAAGAGGCATGCACAAACCACTGCCACACATTGCCGTGCTGCTGGACCGACTCTAGCGATGGCCGGATACCCGCTCTTAGTGTTGGCGGGGCTTCCGCTTGCGGCGGTTGCCGTCGTGCTGCTTCAGCACTTGCACTATCTTCACGTAAGGCGGCGCGCGGCGCAGGATCGCCAGCCGCTCCTCTATGGCAAAAGCGCTTTTCACGTTGTGA
>DATJMX010000023.1 GCA_035508495.1 Candidatus Binataceae bacterium | reverse complement strand
GCGTCGTGAGGCTCACCACATCATCAACCTCGTCGCGCAACGACTCGATGGCGTCGGAAGGACCGACGGGCACCGCGAGAACGATCTTTCTGGCTTGCTCCTGGCGCACTCCGCGCAGCGCGGCGCGAATCGATCCGCCGGTCGCGATGCCGTCATCGACAACGATCACAGTGCGATCCTTGAGCGCAACCCGTGGACGTCCGCCGCGGTAAACCTCGTTCCGCCGGTGGATTTCCTTCAGCTGGTTATGAATCTCTCGCTCGAGATAATCGCGGGATACTCCAACCGCGCTCATCACGTCGCGATTCAGAATTGTCTGCGGATGGTCGCCATCGACAACCGCGCCGATCCCCAACTCCGATTGGCCGGGCGCGCCCAGCTTGCGAACGATGATGACATCGAGGGGTGCGTTGAGTGCGCGCGCAACCTCGAATGCTACCGGAACGCCGCCGCGCGGCACGCCCAGCACGACGGGATTTCGATCCTTGTACTTCTTGAGCGCTGCGGCGAGCTTTCGGCCGGCATCGGAGCGATCGCGAA
Source organism: Candidatus Binataceae bacterium (assembly GCA_035508495.1). NCBI lineage: Bacteria > Candidatus Binatota > Binatia (SeqCode) > Binatales (SeqCode) > Binataceae (SeqCode) > Binataceae bacterium (SeqCode). The sequence goes on along the minus strand of DATJMX010000023.1, from coordinate 68,253 downwards.
ATATCAGATCCTCATCGGCGTGAGGGCAATCCGACGATGCTTCCTCGCTCCGCGCTTCGGTCGCCAGGTGGCGCGCGAACCAGTCCCGCGCCAGGCGTACGACTTCCTCGAGCGTTCCCGGTTCTTCGAACAGATGCGTCGCTCCGGGAACAATCTTCAACTCCTTCTCGCAGCGCAGTTTCGCGAAGGCCCCCTCATTCATCTCGATGACCGGGCTGTCGTCGCCGCCGACGATCAGAAGCGTAGGCGCCTTAACCCGATGAAGAACTCGCATCGCAAGGTCAGGCCGTCCTCCGCGTGAAACGATCGCTCTGATCGAGGAATCCCGCGCGGCTGCAACCAAAGCTGCCGCAGCACCAGTGCTGGCGCCGAAGTATGCGAGCGGATAGTTCGCGTTCTGGTGCGAACGAAGCCATCGGGTGGCATCTATAAGCCGATGGCCGAGAAAATCGATGTCAAAAACATTTTCGCGATCCACCGCTTCTTCCTCACTCAGAAGGTCGAAGAGCAAGGTGCCGATGCCCGCCTTCTGCAGCGCTCTCGCGACATAAGTATTGCGCGGACTTAATCGGCTGCTGCCGCTTCCATGCGCGAACAGCACGATGCCGATAGCATCGGCCGGAACTGTCAGCGTTCCTTCGAGTTGGATCGCGTCTGAAGGAATCCGTACTTGCGAAGTCTTTTGTTGCCGCTCCATGCCGGTTTTCCTCCTTTCGATCAAACGCCGGACGGGCCGACCGTCTGATGGAACTTCTGAGCGTCGGTCCATAGTTTCTTAAGATCCTTGGGAAGCTGGCTCATCACATCCCATGCCTCGCCTTCCTGGCCGGTCGGGCTGCCGAGCAACCTCTGCAACCCGGCGAAGACTGCGGACACCGCCAACTCCGCTTCCGCGTCATCGGCGAGACCGGCCATCCGCTTCACTTCCCAGATGAACTGTTCTGCGGTGACGCGATGGACTTTACGATTGGGGATCTCCAGCGACATCCATATCAGCTTGAGGCGCTTGGGAAGTTGCGCCGCGACGTGCGACGCCTCCCGGTGTGTGAGGCGATCACGCAATTCCTGGAAGACCGCGAAGGTTAACGCCTCGGCGCGCCTCAGATCACATCCGACGCGTGCCATTACCTCTTTAAAGAATTCTTTCCCCTGCATGGCGGGTTGTTTCTCCCCGGCGGCAATATTCGCTTAGAGCATGGTACGTGCCAGCATCGACGCGCCTGGCTGGCCCAAGGAGTGTGTGAATTGATCGAAGATCGACTATCGTCCGAAGCCCCAGCGCATCCATGATCCGGTATTTATTGAATTCCAGCGTCTTGGATTGAGAGACTCAGTACCGTCGCCATTGCTCGCGGTCCGACATGAGCGAGGCAGTTCGCCGAAACTTCCTCCGAATCTCAGAAGAAGGGATTCAGATTTTGTGTATCCGATCGTTACAACATGGCGTTAGCAACTGACTCACTTCGGCTCGTTGCAAGGCGCCAAGAATCTCCGACGTTCTGTTATTTCATTTATCGAGAAGGCACGTGGATTGCTCAACAGGGTTGATCGATTGAGCGGTCAGCTTAAAAACTTTTGAGGTAAATGCCTTGCTGAAGCCGGTGATCTTCTCGGGTACGAGCAATCTTCCTCTGGCGGAGGATATCGCGCGGAACCTCGGCCTCTCGTTGGGAGCGAGGCGGCTCACGCGGTCCCCTGATGGAGAAGTGCGAGCGAATATCGAGGAAAACATCAGGGCGCGCGACGTGTTTCTGATTCAGCCGATCTCGCCGCCTCCGGACCAGAATTTGATGGAACTCCTGTTTCTGGCCGACGCGTGCCGCCGCTCGGGCGCGATTAACGTCACTGCCGTGGTTCCATATTTTGGCTACTCAAGGCAGTCTTGGAGTGAGCATGGCCGTGGAGCGATTGGTGCCAGATTGATCGCAGACCTTCTGAGAATGGCCGGCATCAGCCGCGTCGTGACCGCGGATCTGCACGGCACCGCGATCGAAAGCGCCTTCGCAGTCGCGATCGACCATCTCCGCACGGTACCTCTGCTTCTCGAGGCGCTTGTTCATCAACCGCTCGATGGAGTTGTAGTCGCAGCGGACATGGCCGCTCTGAGCATCGCGGAGCAATACGGTCGAGCGCTCAACCTTCCAATAGCAATCGTCGCGAAAGTTCGAATCAACGATGAGCAAGTGGTGGCACGCAACGTAATCGGCGACGTTCGCGGCAAAAGGCCTATTATTGTCGACGACATGATTATCACGGGTGCTACGATTGACGCCGCTCTGAATGCGTGCGTCACGTGCGGCGCCGTTCCAAACGCAACCGTCCTCGCCGCTCATGGATTGTTCGTCGGCAACGCAATGCCTCGATTGGCGGCCCTACCGATAACCCGGCTGCTTGTCACGGACAGCGTCCAAATATCGCGGGAGACAGCTTTAAACGCGAAACTGCCCCTTGAGGTCAAAGGCCTGGCACCGATTCTGGCTCAGGCGATCTCGCGGCTTCAAGTCGGCGAGTCCCTCGACGACTTGACCAGGAACTGAGGCTATGAGCGTCACGCAATTGCGTTGCTCGCACTGATGCGGCGTGCTGCGAGACGGAGAAATGATGGCATCGAATTATCCAACGATTCTCGCTCCGATTCAGTTTAACGATCCGAATTCGAGCGTCGCGCTTGAGATGGCGAGAAGACTGGCGTTAGATAGCAAAGGCCGCGTTTTCCTCCTTCACGTAACTCCATCGAAATCGGTGATTCCGGACCTTCCAGGTTATCGCGAAGTCTATGCGACCGACGAACCCTCCGTCCGCCGCGAACTTCAGAAACTCGCTTCGGAAAATCTGGCTGACGTTGCCTCAGAGATCATAGTAAAGGTCGGTGACCCGGCTGAGACAATAAACCTCGTGGCGCAACAGATTGGTGCGCAAATGATCGTTATGTGCACGCACGGCCGCAGTGGTCTGTCGCACTTCTTCATGGGGAGTGTCGCTGAGAAAGTAGTGCGAGAGGCGCCTTGCATGGTGTTGACGATTCGCCCGAAGTTACTCAGCGCCAACGGAGCTTAGATCCGTCATCGCCGTCCACCATCATGCTCCTTGCTTCTTCGCGATACCTCCCTTGTGAGTAAACTATTTCTTATCACCGGTGGCGCCGGGTTTCTCGGTATCAATCTCTGTCGTTACCTGTTGTCTCGCCATCACTCGGTGCGTTCTCTCGACATCGCGTCTTTCGACTATCCTGAAAAAACTGCGATTGATGCGATCCTCGGGGACATTCGTGATCCCGGTGCGGTAAGCCGCGCGATGGATCATATCGATATCGTGGTTCATTGCGCGGCGGCGCTGCCGCTGTGCTCAAGAGACGAAATATTATCAACCAACATTGCTGGAACCCGTGCGGTGCTCGAGAGCGCTCTTCAAAATCGCGTGTCGCGGTTTATTCACATTTCCTCGACTGCTGTCTACGGCATCCCCGACCATCATCCGATACGCGAGGATGATCGCCTTCGAGGTGTGGGACCGTATGGAGAATCGAAGATTCAAGCCGAGAAACTCTGCGAGGAGTTTCGGCTGAAGGGCCTGTGCGTGCCGATTCTTCGTCCAAAGAGCTTCGTCGGGCCCGAGCGTCTAGGTGCGTTCGAGTTGCTTTATGACTGGGCTTACGAAGGAAGGAACTTCCCGGTTCTTGGATCGGGGAACAATCGCTATCAGCTACTTGACGTCGAGGACGTATGTGAGGCCATCGATTTGTGTGCGTCGGGCGAACCCGGCCTTGTTAACGATACATTCAATGTTGCCGCCCAGGAGTTCGGGAGCATGCGGAACAATTTTCAGGCCGTGCTCGACCGGGCGGGACACGGCAAAAGAGTGATAACATTGCCGGCGCGTCCGGCGATCGTGATTCTGAAGGTTCTCGAACTCCTTCATCTGTCTCCATTTTACAAGTGGATTTATGAGACTGCGGCGCAGGAAAGCTTCGTATCCATCGATCGAATCCAAAACAAACTAGGATTCGTCCCGAAATACTCAAATCGCGACGCGCTGATTAGAAACTATGACTGGTACGTTGCTCATCGTGATCGAATCCATCGCACGCCCGGGACTTCGCATCGCGTAGCGTGGAGGAGAGGCGCCCTGCATCTCGCGAAGCATTTGTTCTAGGAAGTCGGGATTTGCGCCTAGTGGCCTGCCCGGCCCATGCTCGGGCCGTGCGCGCGACTGATTTTCTGACTGTCTAAGGCTGAATAGAATATTTTCCAAAGCTATGGCGAACTCATCTGAACTTTTTGAAATGACGCAGGGCCGCGCGCCTGCCCGCGTGTCGAGTCTGCCGCTCGCGGTGGATCTCGACGGTACCCTCGTGTCGACCGATGTCATGGTCGAATCGTGCTTTATCTTCGCAAAGAAATATCCTCTGCAATTGTTTCGCATGCCCTTTTGGATTGCCAATCCGGCTCGTTTCAAGCATCACCTGGCCAGCGAAGCGGTTCCTGACGTTCGCACGCTGCCTTACCACCGCGAGGTCGTCGCGTACCTCAAGGAGGAGAAGCAGCGAGGCAGAAAGCTCGTCCTCGCCACCGGCGCTGACGAGGCGGTGGCGCGCCAGGTAGCACAGGAGTTGGGACTCTTCGATGCCGTCTTCGCAAGCGATGGCGTTACGAATCTCAAGGGTGACAGAAAAAGGGATCGGCTGGTCAAGGAGTTCGGCCTCAAAGGTTTCGCCTATGCCGGCAATAGCACTAGCGATCGCAGCGTCTGGAAGGCGGCGCAGGAAACAATCCTCGTTCATCCTGCGGCGGGCCCGCGCGCCATTTCGGAAAGCGACTCCGGATTCGATCGGGTCTTTCATCCCGATTCACCCGGCTGGTGGCCCTATCTGTCGGCGCTGCGTCCATCTCATTGGCTGAAGGACGCACTCGTGTTCCTGCCGCTCCTGGCTGCCCATCAGGTGTACGATCTAACGATGCTGGCGCATGCGGTGCTCGCTTTTGTCGTATTGAGTCTTTGTGCCTCGAGCGTCTACTTGCTGAACGATTTGGTCGATCTCGATGAAGACCGGCAGCACGCGCAGAAGAAATATCGGATGCTCGCGTCGGGCCGGCTTCCGATCACGCATGCGCTGGTTATCGCGCCAACCCTGGTACTGCTCGCGATTCTGCTGAGCCTGTTTCAGCCGGCGCTCTTTCTTCTCACGGTCGCTGCCTATTGCATTCTGATGCTCGCGTATTGCCTGAAGCTGAGGTCGCTGGCGTTGTGGGATGTCGCCACTTTGGCGGCGGGCTACAGCCTGCGGGTAGTGGCCGGCGCGGTTGCGGTGCGCATCGCGGTTTCTCCCTGGCTAATGAGTTCGGTGTTCCTGTTATTCCTGGGCCTTGCCTTGCTCAAACGTTACGCAGAACTGACGAACCATCGCCTGAACGACCGGCCCAATGGCAGCGTACGCGGCTACGCAATCGAAGATAGTGGCCGAGTAGCGCTATATGGATGCCTCAGCAGTTACATCGCACTGGTCGCGTTCGGAGTCTATCTCGCTGGGGATAGCAATCGACAACTCCGGTACGAGTTGATCTGGGTTTCCTACGCACTGTTGGCCTACTGGATAACGAGGATGTGGCTGATGGCGCAGCGCGGCGAGATCAAGAGCGATCCGGTCAGCTTCGCGATAAGCGATCGGCCGAGTCGTCTCGTAGGTGTACTGATGGCGGTAACTGTTCTGGTCGCGGGATGAGCTGGGCGTCCCGCCGCCGCCGATTGTCCATCGCAGTGGCGGGAACGCTTCTGACAATGGCGCTTATCGCCTGTACGCTGGATGCACGCGGCGCTGAAGATGCCGATCAGGCTCGCCAGACCGCTGAATACGAGGCGGAACAACCCAAGACGATCATCCAGCTGCAACAGTTTCGCCGCAGCGAAACGATCGGCGCAGAGGGGAGCAGCGGTCTCCACGGCACAGCCACGCTCATCAACCTGAATCCTCAAATCAGTAGTTGGTACCTACTCACACTCGATTGGGGAACGAGCGAGGGCCAATTAACTTATCATCTGGAAAATCCCCGTCCTCACGACCAGACTATTCACCTCAGCGCCGGCGATCCGCACGGCATTCAAATCTCCTCCGGAGACCACATCACCAATTGCGATCTTTGGTCGGAAGGTGCATTGGAGGAGGCGCGACAGTCATCTCTGCCCTATGCGCCTCTTTGCGATGGCAATCTTTATCTGCGTAATCGGGCAAGCGGGCACTTCACTGCCCTTGAGTGGACGAGCGATTTTCTACGCAATCACGTTTGGGGTGGCGAAGAGATCGTCGGACTGGTGCGCAAGGAATTCTTCAGCGATCACTTTGCGGAGAGCGGTACACAAGCCGCTTCGTCATCTCAAGCTGCCACCGGCGCAGAGGAACCGGGTTGGCCTTTGCGTGCATCACTGAATCAAGACAAATCCAAACTCGATCTCGCGCCTGAAAATCTCGGTATCGATGTCGGGAAACCACTCAACACGCTGGAACCCGGGCAATGGTATCCCGCTAATGGCATTCCCGGCGTCTACGTAAGCTTCATCGAGCCGCAGATGATCTCGGTGGATATCCTCAATAGCTATCATGGTGTCGTCAACCGGCTCGACTCAGTCGAATCGGCCGCACTGGACTACTTGGTGGCATTTGATCTGGCCGACTTCGATCTTGGGTTCGCGCTCGGTACCGATCATCCTCATGTCGGATGGTCTCCGCGTCCGCCGCGGGACGTGCGCGACGATCTTCCGGGCCCGGACGGTATCAGCACCGCGGCGCCGCTCGTCACCAACGGATTGATCAGCCCTGCGCTCGCGGTTCATACGATCGCCACCTTTGCGGGCGGCTTCAAACGCGAGCACGGCGCTTTCAAGTACGGGCCCTTCTCGCAGATTAATCACGGCACTCATTACGGATTCATCGAGCAGGGCGTCGTTTTCAGCAAACTTCAGCAGGGGCTCGCGACACTATACGTGCTCGACGACGGCACGGTTCAGATGAAGAGCTGGACGGATGCCGATAACGCGCTGCTGGCTAGAATCAAGTTTGCGCGACAAAACGGAGTGCCGATCATCGAGCGCTCGACTACTGGCACTTCGGTGCCGGGTGCGTTGATCGCGCGTTGGGGTCCCGGCAACTGGTCGGGCTCCGCGGAAGAGGACTTACGCTCGCTCCGTGCCGGCGCGTGCCTGGAGGAGTCGCCCACCAAGCGCTTTCTTATTTATGGTTATTTTTCGACTGCGACACCGTCGGCGATGGCGCGCGTGTTTCAGGCCTATGGCTGCCGTTACGCGATGCATCTCGACATGAATGCTCTGGAGTTGACCTATCTCGCGTTGTATCTGCACCAGGGACCTCAGTTGCGCGTTGAGTATCTCGTCAAAGGCATGGCGCAGAGCGAGAAACAGACCGACAATGGACCGTTACTGAGATTTCTTGAGTATCCGGATAACCGGGATTTTTTCTATCTAGTGCGACGGGCATCTACGCGATGAGCAAATCAATCGTATCGCCGATAATATTTTCGCTAATCTTCGTCGCATCAGTTGCGGCTGCTGGTAACAGCGCTTTGGAAGTCCAGAATGAGCAGTTGTTTCGACAGATGCAGACGGCGCGGGGACTCAGCGATTATCAGATGGAAACCATCAAAGAAATCTTCGCGGATTCGGGTTACATCGGGCAAGGAAATCCTGCCGTCACCGAGCATCCCGTCACGCCCGAACAGTGCCAGGCGAAGCTCGATGCACAATCTGTGAAATACGTAAATCCTGAGTTCGAACGCATCTGCGGAGCGAAGTATATGGCGCCGCTCTATAATCGCGAGACCGAGAAAGCGGATCAGGCCAAAGTATGTATCGACCAGTTCGAATATCCCGATATACCATGCGCATATCCTGTCGTATGGGTTCGCGCACGTGAGGCAGTTGAGCTATGCGAAGCCGAGGGCAAGCGCATATGTGATGCTCATGAATGGGAAGGAGCGTGTGCAGGAAGTCTCGAGAAGCCTGACTATCGCTTCGATCTGGCCGAAGGAGTCAGTCCGAACGCTGCAGTCGCCCGAATGCGAGCGGCGCACAATCGCGAGTACGCCGCGGATAAATCCTGGAGCTACGGTCCTACTTATCAGACCGGGATTTGCGCGACGGGCAGCCATAAGACTTCCGGATGCAACGGCGGCTCATGGACAGGATGCGGATCGAACACTTATCCGGCCGGCGATTTTCCCGCCTGCCACAGTTCGCTGGACGTTTACGATCTGAACGGCAATGCGGCCGAGCATATGAATCTGCCGCTTAATCCGTCCCAGATGGCGAGCCTTGGGAGCAAGACGCTCGGTTATACGGAGATGAAAGGGAGTTGGTTTATCTTCGATACCTACCGTGCCCACGAGGACTGGTGCCGATGGCGTGCGCCATTCTGGCATGGATCCCGAGTAATGGACCCGCACAGTCATGAGAACTATCACCTGAGTTTTCGATGCTGCAAAACTCTGGAGAAAGCCGGCTCGGCTTCAGCGCCTGCAACCAGCGAGAAGGACGCTAAGTCTCCCTAGCGCGATGCCCGCTACATGGGCGATAGCATGGCGCTGGACGAGCTCGGATCAGTATACGTCGGGAGAAGGTCGAGTCTCAGTGTGGTGAGTTTGTTAATGAGATCGGTTACGCGGAAGAGCGGGCCCTCGCCGCTAAGCACGCCTGCGAGCTGCGAATCAGCCAGTGCCTCGAAGATCGACATCGACTTGCCATTTACCCAGATCGTCGTGCTGACCAGCCTCACGCCGTGACTATAGTCCGCATAGCGCGCACCGTGGACGGTGCTCAGCGGCTGAATCGGACAATCGATCGCGCGGTGCCATCCGTAGATTGCCACGCGATCGGGAAAGCGCCACAAGCGATTGGTGATCACGAGGTCTTTTTTATGGCCCGCCGTCAGCACGCCGGGCTCGAGGCCAAGCTCGGTGCGCTGCTCGGCGATCATGTCGTTATGATGGCAGTAGTAGTCAGTCGAGCGCATCTCATCGCTGGCTGGTAATGGCTGCGGCGCGAGGCGCACCGCGGCCTGATCGTAAATCGAATCAACTATTTTCTTGGTGGGCAACGTAAAACCAAAACTACCTGCCACCTTGAGTGCGGTCGAAAGCCTCATCGGGATGAAAAGGAAGTCGCGATCCGAACCGATCGCCATGTAATCGGTCAGAACGCACAGGGTTACCTTCACATCGCGACCGTCAGGCAGGTCGCCGCTCATCGTGATCGGAGCAACTCGTCTCAGAAACTGCGGCAGGTCGCCGTCAAGCAGTTCTGATTGGATCTGCGCCTCGCGATCCGAGCCGCTGAGGCCCTCGACACGACGCGCGAACTCGCTGCCGGTCAATGCCGACGGCTGGCGCGACGGAATCTTCCCAAGTAGATCGGCGCCGCAAGGATTTGGAACTGAGCCGCAAATGGCGATGCCGGGCAGAAGTAGCATCGCAAATGCGAGCATCAGTGAGTTGACAGTACGCATATTCATTCAAAGTCTGCGCGACAAAAATAGGATAAGCTGACAGTACGCCGCATGTCGATGATCTAGGCGGAGGCCTCGCAAGTAATTTTGCGCCGAGGCAAAATTTGCCGCGAAATCGCTATGGATTGTTGGATGAGCACACAATCCGGCTACCACACCTGAGCTACATGGAGCCGGTCAACCGTTCGAGCGCGAATCTTGTCTGAGCGCGAGCGATTCGTCCACGACACTGAAAATCGACGGACCGGAAATCTGTTGAAAACGATAATGCACTCGCACGATTGGAATATCGAGGTGCACGATCCGATCGAGGCGCGCCGGGCTTCCATCGACGATGGCTGCCGCGTTGCTGCGCCGCAGCGTCTCTTCCAGTTCCGCTCTTTGGCTGTCCGAATAGCCGAGCGCAGGTAACACGGCACCGATGTGCAGATAGTGTCGATACGCCTCGGCAATTGTCCCGACCGCGAAAGGGCGCGGGTCGATGATTTGCGCGCCGGCCGAGCGGGCCGCCACCATCCCCGCGCCAAACGACATTCCCCCGTGCGTGAGCGTTGGACCATCTTCAACGACTATGACCCTACGACCAGAAATCGACGCGGCGTTGTCCATAGTCACCTGGAGATCGGCCTCGATAACGGTTGCGCGCGGATTGAGTTCAGCCACATTGCGTCTGATCTGCACGAGCGCCTCGGGAGTCGCGCTCGACACCTTGTTGATCACGAGAACATCCGCAGCCCGCAGATTCGTTTCACCGGGATAGAAGGTCGTCTCGTGTCCGGGCCGAAGCGCATCGAGCACGACGATGGAAAGGTCGGGATGTATGAAAGGATAGTCATTGTTGCCGCCATCCCAGAGGACGACATCGGCCTCTCGCTCAGCTTCGGATAGGATGGCCGCATAGTCCACGCCGGCGAACACCGCGATCCCCGCATCGATGTACGGTTCGAACTCCTCACGCTCTTCTATCGTGCAATCATAGAGATCGAGGTCGGATTTGGTCGCATATCGCAGACAGCGCTCCTTGCCCAGATCGCCATACGGCATCGGGTGTCTCAACACGGCGATGCGCCGCCCGTTATCGCGCAGATACCGCGCGAGAGCCTGCGCGAGTGGACTCTTTCCCGAGCCGGTCCGCACCGCGGTAACGGATATAACCGGCCGGTGACTGCGGAGCTGCGTTAGTCGGGGACCCAGGAAGGCGAATCCGGCTCCAGTGGCCTGGACCAGACTTGCCTTGTGCATCACTTCCTCATGAGCGAGATCGCTATAGGCGAGAAACACGAGATCGACTTCGAGTCGACGTATTAGCTGCGCGAGTCGCTCCTCAGGAAAAATAGGGATGTCGGCATCATAGGTGGGACCTGCAAGCTCGCGCGGGAAGGCGCGGTCCTCAATGAATGGAATCTGCGTCGCTGTGAAGGCGACTACGCGAAACTCGGGCCGTTCGCGAAAGAACATCTGGAAGTCGTGAAAGTCACGCCCGCCAGCGCCCATGATGATGCAGCGCAGCGGCATTCTCCCTGGATTTTTCAACGTTGCGATGGCCCCTTCCTCATTGATCAGCATCGCGCGCCGAAAAGCCATCTCTCCGCCGAGCTTTTGAATCAAATTTGCCCAACTCTCCTCGGGAACGGATGCCTCACGTGGGGCGCCGCTGCCCCAGGTCTCGATTAAATCGGCACGATTCCGAGCAAATTTCGATGGCACGCGCCGTGCTCAAAGGTGCTCTGCGACTGAACGAAACAAGCATACAAAGCCAACGAAGCGAAACCTGAGGCAGTCGAATCAAAAGGGGCACGCAGATGAAGAACCGAATCGAACTAGCGACCGAAGACCTCACCGACGGGATCCTTCCCAGCCAATATAACGATTTGGTCAGGCGCCTCTCACCGATTGCCGAAGGTGAATATCGGCTGCTGTGGGCCATTCTCGAGGACGCGATCAGAACCTATCTCGCGAATCGCAGTTGTTCGAACGCGGCAGAGCGCAGAAAGTTCGAAGACGTGCGCGATTGGTTTGAGCCTGCTCAGGCTGAAGCACGTGCTCTGTTCGATTTCCAGAACGTATGTGACCTGCTGGGAATCGATTCTCGTCGGCTGCTGAAAGGTCTCAAGGCTCTCGATGCTCGTAAACTCTCGTCGAAACCTTACCGGATTCTCCCAATTGCGGGAGCTCAAAAATTGGCCGCTTAAGGCACAGGCCAGGCAACCGAATCCATAAGGACAAAGACTCGATGAACATGCTCTCCACAGTTTGGATTTTTGCAGGTTCCATTCCGCTGCTGCTGGCGTGGGCTCGATATCAGGTTCAGCAAGTAAGGTCCGTTCGAGCGGCGCGCCATCCGATCTCAAGGACCTATGGCTCGCTGCAGCCGAGGAGAACGAGGCCTAAACGGCGCCGATGTGGGGCTCCGGGAACTGAACACCATCACCAATACGGGCGGATAGATAAACGGCAACAGGAGGTAAGTAACAATGGGATTGATTGAAAAATGGAAACCATCAAGGGAGCTGGATCGATTTCGCAACGAGTTTGACGACTTGCTGCAGCGCTTTGGCCTCGACCGCGATTGGTTCGGCCGCTTCCCGGGCCGCGACCTGCTGCCCGAGTGGCAAAGCAGTACGATGCGCCCCGCGATCGAATCCCGAGTCGAGGACGGCAAGCTAATCGTCCGCACAGACCTGCCGGGAGTTGATCCGAAGAACGTCGACATCAAGGTCGTGGGCGACATGCTCACGATCAAAGGCTCGCGCGAGGAAAAGAGCGAGACCAAGAAGGCCGACTACCTGCACAGCGAGATCCGCTACGGTTCCTTCGAACGTTCGATCGTGCTGCCCGACGGGATAAAAGCCGATGATTTGAAGGCCACTTATCACGACGGCGTGCTCGAGCTCACGGCGCCGATGCCCAAGGAAGCGATTCCGAAGGAAGTGAAGATCCAGGTCGAAGCTCCCAAAGTCAACGCGGAGAAGAAAAGCGCCGCTTGAGCGACCTACTCGCGTGGCGGGCGGATGCTTTCATCGAAGCATCGCCCGCCGGGACCAGGATCAAACTATGCAACGAGCTTTGCAAATAACTTCGCGCAACTTCGAGTTGACCGCCGCTATTCGGACAACGATCGAGCAACATGCCAAGGCCCTGGAACAGTACTTCGGTCGACTTACAGGCTGCCACGTGGTGCTCGAAGCGCCGGCCGTGCATCATCATCGCCACGGCGGCCCGTTCAAAGTCAGCATCGACCTCCGCACGCCTCAGGCTGAAATATCGATCAATAAGCAGCAGGCCCAAGATCTCCCGGTCGCGATCAGGGAAGCGTTCGATGCCGCGCGGCGCCGTCTCGAGGATCATCTGCGCGAACTTCGGGGCGACGTGAAGTCGCACACGTCGACAAGGCGGGTTGCCGGCGAGCGGGAAGTCCCTGTCGAAGACGAGGAGTGATGGACCGGCGAAACTATCTCTTGTGCGGGGGGCTTCTGGTGACAATGGTCGTAGCTCCCCTCTCAATTGCGCGAGCACAGACCGGAAAGCAGGACTACGAAAGCTACTGCGCCGACTGTCACGGCGCCGACGGTAGGGGCAATGGTCCTGCGAATCAGGCTATTGGCATGTCCACAAAGCCGGCAGATATAACGCTGCTAGCAGCCCGTCACGGGGGCAAATTTCCGTTCGATGAAGTAGTTGACATCGTGGACGGCCGTAAGGCGATTCCCTCGCACGACCGTCTGGAGATGCCGTTTTTCGCGGTCAAGCTTCAGAACCCCGGCGAGGGATTCAATCCAACGAGCGACGCCGTGGTCAGGAAGAGGATCGACGCAATCGTGACTTACGTCGAAAGCCTGCAACAACAGTAAGTGCACTTGCATAGGCTCAGGGAGAAAGTTCAGGGAATCGCAGCGAGGCAAGTATCATGGACCTACACGATACGAAGCACAAAAACTCAAAGGGCCTAGAACAGCTTGGGAAGAAGCGTATCACTTTCCTGACCTGTGAAGATTGGATGACTTCCAAACTTTATACGGTAGGTCCAGACGACTCGGTCGAACACGCCCGCTCGCTGTTACGCACGCACCGCATTAATCAGCTGCCCGTGATCACCGAAGGTAAGCTAGTCGGCATCATAACCGATCGGGATCTTCGCGGACCGGGATTGCCCGCGGCCGGTGCGCCTATCAGTTCAAAAGATTCTGGAGTTACGGGAGACACGCTGGTCGGAGCGCTAATGACGCATCCGGGGATCTCCCTGGCTCCCCACAGCACCCTGATAAATGCTGCCCAGGTGATGCGTCAGCAGCGAGTGGGATCGCTGCCGATCACTGACCATGGTCGGTTAGTTGGCATCGTCACCCGCAGCGACATCCTGGAAGCACTGGTTGTATTCGGAACCGGGAGACACACGCGGTTGGATCACCCGTAACGTCAACCCGATCGACACTCAAGCGAGAGTTGGCGTTTCTCGCCGACTCTCGTGCCCCGCTAATAGAGCCGCGCACGCGCATGTTCCACTTCAGTTTATTTCAGCAAATGCTCGAAGAAGGTCTTGCGTGAATTGTCCTCGGACTGGGAGACTGTCCCCTTCGGATTCGCCGAAGCGCAGTGAGCTATTGAGTTGAGGGTCGCAGTCGCGCAACTCCGCGTGCTTCCAAAGGAGAGTCTTTAGCCATGGTTGTCCCCCCGCAAGGCCGGTATAAATAAAGCGCCGCCGTCAGAGCGGCATTGACGTCACTTCATACGCTCGGCGAGGTACGCGACGCATTCGTCGATCGTCGCCATCCGCTTGTAGTCAGCTTCCGGAATCTCGATTCCTGTCTTCTTGTGGAGAGCGATCATCCAGTTGAGGACGTCCATGGAATCGAGGTCGACCTGCTCGCGCAGTTCGCTCGCGGGATCGATCTGGCCGAGTTCCACTTCGGGCGCGATACGATGGAGTTCGGCCAGGATCAGCTTCCTGATTTCGTCGTTGCTCACAGCTTGTCTGGCTCCTGCAATAGGCGATCGATTGCGGCGAGGAACAGGCCGCCACGATGACCGTCGCTCGCGCGATGGTCAGCGGCAAGTGTCGCCGTCATGAGCGGATGTGCACCCACCATCCCATTTGACGCCCACGGACGTTCTACCACCTTGCCGAATCCGATCAGCGCCACCTGCGGCGGATAGATAATGCCGAATACCGACTCGACGCCTTGTTCGCCGAGACTCGTCACGGTGATGGTCGCGTCGGCGATCTCCGAGCTGCGCAAGGTTTCGGCGCGCACGCGCTGCACCAGGTCGCGCAGGTTCGCCATGATCTCGTCTATACTCTTTTTGTCAACGTCGTGAATCGCGGGCGCGATTAAGCCGCCCTTACGCAGCGAGATCGCTACGCCAACGTGAATCGCGTCGCTGTGCTTGAAGGCGTTGTCAACCCAATAGCCGTTCATCTCGGGATAATCATGGAGTGCTCGTGCGACAGCCTTGAGCAGCAACACCGAGTAGAGGATTCGCTCGGTCACGGATCGTTTCAGGTTTTCCGCCTGCAGCCATGCGAGCGCGCGGCTCATGTCGACTTGAGTGCCGAGATAGTAGTGGGGGATCTCGCGCTTGGAGCGCGCCATCGCCGCCGCGATCACGCGGCGCATCGCAGTATGATGGTCGATTGGCGCGACGCCAGGTTTGGCGCGCGGTACTGCTGGCGGAGGCGCTTCGACTTTGGGTGCCGCCGGCTCCGCTTCGGCGTGCGGCGCTTCTTTGGCGGCTTTGGCCGCCCGCTCCACATCGGCTTTTGTGATCGCCCCCTCAGGACCCGTGCCCTTGACCTTCGAGAGGTCGACGTTGAGGTCGAGTGCGACCCGCAGCGCGAGCGGAGAAACGCGCAACTTATGCGGCAGCGCCGCGACCTTGGCGGCTTCCGGTCTCGCGGCAGGTTGGGGACTGACAATTGGCGCCGGTTTGAGTGTCACCGGCGGACGCGGCGCAGCCGGCTTGGGTGGCGCGGGCGCTGGCGCAGGCTCGCCGTCGGCGCGAATCATTGCGATCAAGGTTCCGACGGGTACTTCATTTCCTTCGGGTACGAAGATGCTGTCGATGATGCCTGACTGAAATACTTCGATCTCGATGGTGGCCTTTTCCGTGTCGACGACCGCAACGATATCGCCACGCTTCACCGAGTCGCCCGGCTTGACCAGCCATTGCAGGATCGTGCCGACCTCCATATCAGCGCCGAGCGAGGGCATGCGAAACTCAGCCATTGGAGCCCATCAGCGCACGCACGGTCTCCACGATCACAGGAACCTGCGGCAGTGCGGCATCCTCGAGATGCTTGGCGTAGGGAATCGGCACCTCGGCCGTGCACACGCGCCCCACCGGGACGTCGAGTTCGTAAAAGGCGCCTTCCATGATTCGCGCGCTGACCTCGGCCGAGATGCTTCCGCTGCGCCATCCCTCGTCGACGATCAGGGCACGATGCGTTCGCGTGACCGACTCGATAATCGTTGCATTATCCAGCGGGCGCAGCACGCGAAGATCGACGACCTCGGCGTTGATGCCCATCGGTGCAAGCTGTTCAGCCGCCTGCACAACCTTGTGCAGCGAGCCGCCGTACGAAATCAGGCTGACATCGGTGCCTGGGCGCCGCACGATGGCTTTTTCTATATCGACGGGACCGGAGCCGGCTGGAAGCTCGCCCTCCATGTTGTAGAGGGTCTGATGCTCGAAGATCAGCACCGGGTCGGGATCCTCGAGCGCCGTCCAAAGCATCCAGCGCGCGTCTTCGATCACCGCGGGCGCGAGGATCTTGAGTCCGGGAATGTGCGCGTACCAGCCTTCGAGGCTATGCGAATGCTGCGCGCCGACCTGACGTCCGGCGCCAGTCGCCATTCGGATCACGAGCGGGATATTAAACTGGCCGCCCGACATGTGCAGGATGGTCGCGGCGTTGTTCATGATCTGGTCGAGGGCAAGAAGGCTGAAGTTGACGGTCATGATCTCGACGATCGGCCGCATCCCGCCCATAGCCGCACCGATTCCCGCCCCCACGAACGCCGACTCCGAGAGCGGCGTGTCGCGGATTCGTTCGGGACCGAATTCTTCGAGCAGCCCCTTGCTGACGGCGTAGCAGCCGCCGTAGCGGCCGACGTCTTCGCCCATCAGGAAGACACGCGGGTCGCGCTGCAGCGCCTCTCGAATCGCCTGGCGCATCGCCTCGCGATAGGTCATCCGAGCAGTCTTCGCTGAGGCGTTCATGGGTTCGTCTTGTCCGAGTACACGAATCTCGTAAGGTCTTCTATCGGCTCCCAGGTCCCCGCCTCGGCGAACTCGACGGCTTTGGCTACCTCGGCCGCAGATTCATCTTCGATGCCTTTCAAGTCCGCGTCGCTCAATGTGCCCTGTTCGCGCAGCCGATTCTGATACAGCTCGATCGGGTCGCGCTTCTTCCACTCCTCGATTTCCTGTTTCTCGCGATAGAGCTGCGGATCGAACATCGAGTGCGCGCGAAAGCGATAGGTGCGGAATTCGAGGAAGCACGGACCGTCGCCGGCGCGGACCGCCAACGCCGCGCGCTTCGCCGCTTCTTCACAAGCAGTCACGTCCATCCCGTCGACCGGCCATGCCGGAATCTCGTAGCTGCTCGCCTTGAGACACAGATCGGTTTCCGATTCGGAGCGCTTGAGCGCAGTCCCCATTGCATAAAGATTGTTCTCGCAGCAAAACAGCACCGGCAATTTCCAGAGTGCCGCCAGGTTCATGCACTCGTGGAACTCGCCCTCCGCCACGGCGCCCTCGCCGAAGAAGCAGGCGGTCACCTGCGATCGCCCTTGCAGCTTGTCGGCGAGCGCGAGACCGACAGCAATCGGCAGCCCGCCGCCGACGATAGCATTGCCGCCGTAAAAGCGGTGCGCCGCGTCGAAAATATGCATCGAGCCGCCGCGGCCCCGGCTGCATCCCTCCTGCTTGCCGTACATCTCGGCGAGGATCGATGTTGCGGGCACGCCGCGGATCAGTGCGTGGCCGTGCTCGCGATACGTCGCGACCAGGTTGTCGTCGGGCCCGAGCGCACCCATCGCGCCGACTGCCACCGCCTCCTCGCCGATATAAAGATGCAGGAAGCCGCGAATCTTGGAGGCGCTATAGAGCTCGGCGCACTTCTCCTCGAAGCGCCGGATGCGAATCATGTCGCGCAAAAGCCCGAGGTCGTGCTCGGCGCGCGGTTGCGACTTTTGCGACAGGGTTTGCAGTGCCATGAGCTTATACGCGCGAGATGAAGTCGCTGCCGATCGATGTCATAGATTCTCCAGCGTCGAGGTGTCGCCTTCGGGGAGACCGAGTTCGCGAGCTTTCAGCAGACGGCGCATGATCTTACCGCTGCGTGTCTTCGGCACGCTCGCGATAAACTCGATCTCCTTCGGTGCGACCACGGCTCCCAGTTTTTTGCGCCCGAAGCCGAGCAACTCCTCGCGCAATTCTTCACCCGCGGAAAACGAAGGCTTCAGCGAAACGAAAGCCTTCACGACCTCGCCCGCCATCGGATCGGGCTTGCCGATAACTCCGGCTTCGGCCACTGCCGGATGCTCCAGCAACGCGCTTTCTACCTCAAACGGGCCGATGAGGTGACCGGACGACTTGATCACGTCGTCAGCGCGGCCCACGAACCAGAAATAGCCATCCGCGTCGCGGCGGGCGAGATCGCCGGTCAGGTACCATCCGCCCGCGAAGCACTTGCGATAGCGCGCCTCTTCGTTGAGGTAGCCGCGAAACATCGAAGGCCATCCCGGACGCAGCGCCAGCTCACCTTCGACTCCGGGTTCATTCAACATTTCGACAGTCCCGTCGCGCAGACGCCGGACAATACCAGCCTCGATACCGGGCAGCGGCAGCCCCATTGATCCTGGGCGGATGTTGAGTGCGCGATAGTTGGAGATCATGATCCCGCCCGTCTCGGTCTGCCACCAATTGTCGTGAATGGGAAGGCCAAACGCGCTTTGTCCCCACACCACAGCCTCAGGGTTGAGCGGCTCGCCGACGCTCGCGACGAGACGAAGATTGCTCAGGTCAAATTTACTTATCACCTCGGTCCCGACCTTCATCATCATTCGGATCGCGGTCGGCGCCGTGTACCAGATCGTGACACGCTCGTTCTGCACCAAGCCGTACCAGCGCTCGGCGTCGAATTCGGCTTCGTCGATAATGCTGGTGATGCCGTGAGTGAGCGGTGCGATGATTCCATAAGAGGTGCCGGTCACCCATCCCGGGTCGGCAGTGCACCAGAAGATGTCGTCGGGATGAAAGTCCAACGCGAAGTGCCCGGTCATGTGATGCGCGACCACTGCTTCGTGCACATGCATCGCGCCTTTCGGAGTGCCGGTCGTGCCGCTGGTGAAGTGAAGCAGGGCGAGGTCGTCGGGCCGCGTCTCGGCGATCTCAAAATCCTCACTTGCTTCAGCCATCAGGCTGCTGAAGTCGAGCGTATCCGGGATCGAGCGAATCTCTTTGGCGTCGCCGATCAGCAGCACGTAGCGCAGGCCGGGCAGTGACGAGCGCAGACCCGCGACCTTTCGCTTGTAAAGCGTCGCGGTGGTGACGAGTACGCGTCCGTCGCCGATTCCGATTCGTTGGCGGATCGGATCCGGTCCGAACGCGGAAAAGAGCGGGCAGAAAACGTTGCCATTCTTGAGCGTGCCGAGAGCGCTGATGTAGAGCTCCGGAATGCGCCCCGTGAGCAGGAAGACACGCTCGCTCCGGGCGATCCCGAGACGGCGAAGCACATTCGCGAAACGGTTAGTGAGCAGGCGTAGGTCGGCGTAGGTGAAATCGCGCCGCTCGTTGCGCTTGCTGATCCATCGCAGCGCCATATGATCGCGCCGCGCCCCCTTTGCGTGACGATCGACTGCCTCGTGGGCGATGTTGAGGCCTTTGCCTCCGGGTAGGCCATCGAGCGAGCGCCGCGCCGCTTCCCACGAGAATTCGGCGCGCGCCTTGTTATAGTCGACCAGGTTAGGGACGACCTGCCATTCGCGCGGCTTTTGGATCTGCTCCCAGGCCATCGCGTTATTTCGATTTGTTGGCGTCTGGATACAGCAGATGCTGAAGCTGCGGAAGGACCTCTCGATCTTCTCGGAGCGCGAGGTCGTCGAGGGTGACGGCAAACTTCCGCATCGCTTCGCCCGCGGCGGCCAGCTCCTCGGGCGGGCTCTTTTCGAGATCGACACCTGAAACCCGCGTTTCGAGTTGCTTCAACTGCCCGCACACCTTGAGCAGCGCCTGCGCGGTCTGGTCGGGAACGACGCTCAGTTTTTCGGCGCTCTCCAGCAGTTGTTCGTCGACGTTTTTGCTCATGTGAAGCTCGATAACGTCGAGCAACGCCTGCCAAGCCTCGCGGGCCTCATGCCTCGAACCGAAGTTTCCGGTGTTCGCGGCAAGCGCACTTCCCGCGGCGGCCGCTCTGATGAGCGGACGGCGCAGCTGATCGTGTTTGCGGCCAAGCTGGTAGACGAGCGCTCGCAATCTCGCCAGATCCAAAAAGACTTTGGATCGATTCCCGGCTGATTTGGCTTGCTTCATGGCCAAGACCCTCCCGGCTTTTCGGGAACTTCAATGCGCAACGATCATGCCGCGCCGAAATATAGATAACGGCGAGACAATTATGGTTCTCTTCGACAAAGTGGCGCGATCAGAGACACATTTTGGCCGCCACGGTGATCCAATGGCCCTTTGTGGCAAGGAGCGACTGGTCTCAATCGCTGCTTTGATGTTTGTGGCTGCCCTCCACGGAACGCTGCCAATCCCTTTGCGGCGCATAACCAGCGCGGCGCCGCCAAAGGCAATTCTCGATATGCAGCCCATGAACTTTCCAACGATGGCTTGGTAATTGCGCTTGGCAAGGCTCCGTGTCGCCCATGAAACAGGATCGAACATCGCGTCGGCCTTCGCGTAGATCTCCCTATGCGGCGATTTACCTGCTTTTCAGCCGGAGATTCGGTTCGTTCTGGATCGGGAGCCTGCTATCCAATCTGGGCACCTGGATGCAGCAAATTGCCGAACCATGGCTGATCGTCACGCTCGGCGGTTCCGCGATTATGCTGGGATTGGACGGCTTCGCGATGAACGCGCCGGTCTGGGTTCTCACGCTTTTGGGCGGGGTGCTGGCCGATACACGCGATAGAAAAAAGGTCATCGCGACTTTTCAGTCGATCCAGATGTTATGTCCGGCGCTCCTGATTGTTCTGATTCTGACCGGGACGGTGCGTATCTGGATGATTATCGCGCTGTCGCTGATCGTGGGAATCACGGATGCGCTATCGATGCCGGCCTTTCAATCGATCGTTCCTTCGATTGTCGAATCGGGACAGATCGGTACGGCGATTGCGCTGAATTCGACGCAGTTCAATTTGTCGCGAGTGCTGGGACCGGCGATAGCCGGCGTGGTCATGGTGCGCTACGGATCGGTCTGGTGCTTCGGCGCAAACACCCTGTCCTATGTCCCGCTAATCGTGACGGTTTATCTGATAGGCCCCGTGCGCAAGGTGAGCGCCAGTCTCGAAATGAAAACCGGTGCCCCCTGGATAAAACAGATCCTCGCGATCGGCAGCCAGCCAAAGCTCCGCAACGCGCTGCTGAACGTACTTGTCACAGGTCTGTTCTGTGCTCCTCTCATCAACTTCAGTCCCATCCTTGTGAGAAACGTATTTCATTCCGACGCGCTCGATTTCGGAAAGGCGGTCGCCGCCTTCGGCGTCGGAGGATTAATCGGAGCAGTTTCGGTGCTAGCCATCGAAGGGATGGTTGCGCGCTTCAAAATCAGCTCCGTGGCCGCGATCGCATTCGGCGCACTTTTGGTGGCACTAGCAGCCAATCGGTCCCTTCCGGTCGTTAACTTGTTGTTCGTACTTTGCGGCGCGGTAATGACTATCGGCAACACTTCCGCGAATTCCATCCTGCAGTACACGGCGCGGGATCGAGTTCGCGGCCGCACCGCCAGTCTTTACATGCTCGCGGTGCGAGGCGGCCTATCACTGGGAAACTTGATAACCGGCCTTTCCGCGGCTTATTTGGGTATCCGGGCAGCGCTCCTGATAAACGGGCTGCTCGCGATCTTGCTGCAAAGTTTAATCGCCAGAACCTCCACCACCGAAGACCATGTTGAACCCGCATCGCGATCCGTTGAACCCGTGCAGGAATCTACGGAGCGGGAGCCTTGGATCCGCAAAGGACAGCGGTAGCGGTAGGATCAGCAAGCGAAAGAAAAAAGCGCCAGGTTTCGCTTGCTACGCAACGAATTGCGGCGCTTCTAACCCATGAGTTGAGTTCAGCACGAGGAAAAGATACTGTCCTCTCCGTGATAGTCCTACGTCTCTAAAGCGACCCACTCTCCCCGGGTTTTCACACATCGCGAAATAAGGTCCGCGCCTTTTTATCTGGCGCAGCCGGAGTGTTGGCACCGGTTCGCCGTTCAATCGAGCCGTTGCTGACCCGCATGCGCTCGAAACCGAATGCGGTTTCGGCGAGGAGAGACGGGTATTTCAGTAAAGTCGGTCGTTCCCAAACGTCGCACGTCACATTCTAAGAAAAACAAACGTCGAGCTCACGACGCGTTGATTCCGATCAATCCTACGGTTTGTTCCAACTGCGGGGGTGCCTCGATGCCCCATCGTGTCTGCAGGTATTGCGGTTTCTATCGCGGTCGGCAATTCATCGTGGTCAAAGAGTGACTATTCCGCGAGCGGAGCGCGGTTGCCGTAGGTGGCGCTCGTCATGCGCGGCCACCTGCGGCGCAAAACCGCCCAGGGGCTTCGTGGCCAGGCGCGTGGCGTTTGACGGCTATAGCCTGAGACTTTGCAAGCGCTCTTAAATATCGCAGAGTGTAGGATCTTCAATGACGGAGGGAGACACCATGAGCCAGAAAGAAGAGTTCGAGAAACTCCCTGAGGGGATGCCGAGTTGGATCAGGGACCACGTCGAGTTGTATCTCACTGATCCCGACAAGGCGCGGCTGTGGGATTCGACCGTTGGCGGGGGGCCTGGGCCGCTGCCGACTCTGCTCCTTATCGCGCGTGGCGCGAAGAGCGGGAAGCTGCGGCCGCTGCCGCTGCTATATCAGGAGATGGACGGCAAGTACGTCATCATCGGTTCCAAAGGCGGCGCGCCGACGCATCCGGGATGGTATGTGAATCTCAAGGCCAATCCGGAGTGCGAGATCCGCGTCGGTTCCAAGCGCATGCGCGCCCGCGCACGCACCGCCAGCGGTGACGAGCGAACGAGCGGCTGGCAGAAGATGGCTGAGATGTATCCGCCCTTCAACGACTACCAGAAGTTCGCGGGGGCCCGGCAGATCCCGGTGGTGGTTCTCGATCCGATTGGCCCCGCATGAACCGGACGTTCTATCGGCGCGGCTCGCACCGCCGTCGTTCGTCCTGAATTCAAGCGATCAAGCGGAGGAACTGGATCGTCCTCCAGTTCCTCCTTCATTAGTCACTTATTCTTTTCCATCGAGCCGGTGTCCGTCCGTCCGTCGGTTATCCTTCAGCAGGTCCTTTACCTGCTCATCGGAAACCAGCTCGAAATGATGATAGAACCTGACGACTGCATAGAAATCATCGGGTGTTTCCAGGCACACAATTTCGTCCGCATCGCGGCGCAGCGGCGCCGGCGCCAAAATATCCGAGCGCATAATCGCAAGTCTCTCCTGGTTCAGGACGCGTCATGCCAGGAAAACGACGGGATCTCTGCTGTACTCAATTCATTTCGTCGGCAAGGCACGTGGATTGCTCCTGCTATCGATTCGAACGCTCTGTTTCACCACCAGGTACTGACTTGCTGACGCTTGCTATTCAAGCATCAAAAAATTTTGTTGCTCGCACTGATGCGGCGTGATGCGAAACGGAGAAACGATGGCATCGAGTCATCCAACGATTCTTGCTCCGATTCAGCTTAACGACCCGAATTCGGGTGTCGCACTCGAGATGGCAAGGCGACTGCCGTTAGGCACCCATGGCCGTGGCGGGTTGTCGCACTTCTTCATGGGAAGTGTCGCTGAGAAAGTGCTGCGAGAGGCGCCCTGCGCGCGTTAGCCAGCGCGAAGGATCATGTAGATATCGTGGTTCATCGCGCGGCCGCACTGCCCCTGTGCTCAAAGGACGAAATATCTCAACCAACGTCGGGGGAACTCGTGCGGTTCTCGAAAGCGCTCTCCAGAATCGCGTCTCGCGCTTTATTCAAAGGAATATTCGTGTCCTCGCGAGAGTCGAAAGCGGCGGCGCCTGAAATCCCGGAGCGTTGGAAGTAATCGCCAGAGGGCTAAATAGTTCGAAGAGCAAACCTCCTAGCCGCGCTTCACGACGGCGATGCCGTCGGTAGACCGAATGCGAATATCGCGTTGCGGAAATGGTATTTCGATTCCGCATTCTTTGAGGGCTTGAAAGAGCGCGAAGTAAAGGTCGCTGCGCACGCGATCCGGTTGGATTTGCTTGACGTTGATCCAGACCAGGAGTTCGAAGTTGAGGCTTGAATCCCCGAGGTTGGCGAAACGCACTTCGGGCGGCGGGTTGGGCTCGACGTTGGCAGTGTTCGCGGCGACCCGTTCCATAATCTGGCGCACAACCTCGGGTTCGGCCTCGTAGGAGACTCCGATCGGAACGTGCAGCCGCGTGAAGGGATCCGATTTTGTCCAGTTGACCAGCTTGTCATCGACGAATTCGGAGTTCGGCACCAGGTATTCGATCGCATCGGGAGTTTTCATGCGCGTCGCACGCATGCCGACTTCCTGGATTATGCCCATCGTCTCGCCGGTCGTGACGACATCGCCTTTGCGCAGGGCGCGAGTGAAAATCAATGTAAGCCCGCTGGTCAGATTGTTCGCCATCGATTGAAGGCCCATACCGAGGCCGATGCCGAAGGCTCCGGCGAACAGCGTGATGGTTCCGAGACCAAGACCAACAGCCTCGACTGAGGCGAGCACGCCGATCGCAACAATCACATACACGATGAAAGTATTGATGGCGTTGGCAACGCCGGGATCGATGTTGAGCTGAGGATAGATGCGATACTCGCAGTAGTCGCGAATCAGCCGCGCGCTGAAAAAGAACAGCATGACGATCACCACCGCCTTGGCGACCACCATGATCGAGACATTCTGATTGCCGAGTGTCAGGACCGGTTGGGAGAGTGCGCGGTACGCCGGACCGAGGCCGCCAATCAGGTGTGTAAGCGCCCCGATCGTGACGAGCGCGATCGCGTACCGAATTAGCCGCGACAGGGAGAGATAGAGATCGGCGGCATTTTGCCGCTCCGGGTTTTGCTCCACTAGAGAGCGGTAAAGGGCGCGCTGGCATAGGTGATTGATCGAGACTCCCAACAAGAACAGACCGGCGGGCAGCCACGTTCGCGCCCACAAAAAGTTGGCGAGATTCACAAAGCCCGCAAGCTGGGCAAGTGCGATCGCCAGGGTGAACATCCAGATGACCGGATATAAGCGGGCGAAGGCTCTAACAAATCCTCGGTAGAGGATGTTGGGAACGTCAGGCAACAGCGCCAATACCGTCTTTCGGCGCAGAGTAAGAGCCGCGACGAGTACGATTAGAGACAAACTCAAGAAAGCGTCGATCAGTGCGAGGGCGTCGGCAGGCGCGCCGAATATCCCGGCGGTACGCGAGGCGATATGGACAAAAGTCCCGTAAATCAGCGCCACACGGAAGAGTTTGAATAACTCGTTCCCCTGGTCCGCTGGAATTGGCAGTAGGGGCCGCCTGACCAGTTCGGCGAATATGCTGAGAGTCAGCGAGTAAACGGTCCACGCGAGCAGAAGCTCTCCCCCAAATAGAAAAAGAGGCCCCTCAAAGCCCGTGAGTGCTCTGACAAGTTCCCACAGGAGCCACAACGCGAATGGCAAGAGAGACGCCGCGACGATCTCCGAAAGCGACGTGAACCATTTTATTCCGGCTTCGGGCAGTTGCCCGTAGAAGACAGTAAAGGTCGATTTGATTCGTTGCGCGAGTCGGGAACGTAGAAATACGGCGTAGAAGCTCGCCACCAACAGCAACATCATCATCAACGCGCCTGAGCGTCCGAGCATCGCACGCTGTTGTCGGGCGAATCCCGCCAGGCGGGGTATTGCGGTCGGCAATTTTTGAATATCGAACTCGAGATGCTCGATCGTCTGGCGGTCGAAACCGAGCGGCCGACGCTCGAAGATCGTGGACGAAGCTGGTGAAGGCCTGGAGTCAGGTCTTTGCGGCGCCGCAGCGACATTGACGCTGATGACGAACAAGGTGGCGAGCGCGGCGCCGACTGTCAGCAGTATGCGCTGAGTCATACCGCTTGACCGGCGACGCGCGGGTTCCATGGCCATGCGAAAGCGGGTTGCCATCACCATCATCAAGCCTCGTGTGAGCACCAACCACTCATATCAATTCCCCGACCGCCTCGAATACAAGCCCATGTGCGAATCAAACCACTCGCCGCCTGAACTCATCCCGAGCTTGTAACTTTGAGTCTTCGGAGAAGGGGCGAACGGCACCCGATCTGTCTAGATGATGTAACTGAGTAATATCTGCACCAGGGGAGTTACGCTCCAGTGCGATTCCATAGCATCGCACAGACGAATTCCCAGGCCAGGCCCAGCGATGCAATCATTGCGGCAAAGATTCAGCGTGCCGAGTCGCGCGACAATGAGTGGCGCTCTTTACGGAGCGCGAGATCGTACCAACTGAGTATACGATGCGCCCTATCAGTTCGTGATCTTCAGGTGCGAGAATGCGTAAACATCGCGCGTCGCCGGGCCGGATAGCGCCATGAATCCAATCTCGCCTCCGCCCTGCGGTGGCTGCCCACTGATGACGGCGATCTGCTTGTCATTGACGAAGAGTGTTGCCTGATTGCCGCGCGTGACGACACGCAAATGATTGACCTGATTGAGTCCCGCCTTGATCGCGGGATCTCCAGTAAAACCCGCGATATTGATGATGCGGCCATCGACGTAGCGCGCGATCGAGTAGGTGCCGCTCGGCCCCAGCACAAAGTTATACAGATTGTTGATATCAGCCGCCCAAAACGCGATGCCACCGAAAGTGTGTACCATCTGCGGACCGCCCTGTACGATTGCCACGTCAACGCAAGCCGTCATGTCGGTGAACAGGTTGCCCTGGTTCAACACGATGTAGTTCGCGCCCAGGCTTGGACTGACTGTCATCGCACCGTTCTTTAGAGCGACGTTGTCGTTTGCGCCGCCCCAATTCGTGGTCATGATCTGAAAGTTGTCCTGCAGCAGCACCCGACTGCCCGTGCAGGCATCTGCGAGCGGTGCTGCGACAATGGCAGCGACGCCAGCGAGCAAGGCAATCCCTGCAGTGAATCCGCGCATATCTCCTCCAATCAAGCGGAATCTGGAACAACCTAGCTTCACGCTTGCTCGACGAGCAAGAGTCGGATCTTCCAATGTATATTGATAATCGAATCGACACGGAGGACGACGATGAAAACAGGCGTGTTGACCTTTCTGACGAGTAAGTCGGGCAATCCTGGTGCGATCGCGCGGGAGGCGGAGAACCTTGGCTTCGAATCGTTCTTTGTTGCGGAGCATCTGGTGGTGCCGACGGAATATACGACGCGCTATCCGCGATCGCGTGACGGTAAGGTGCCCGACTTCTACGGTCACCTCATCGATCCGTTCGTGGCGCTTGCGATCGCGGCGAGCGCGACCTCGACGATCAAAATTGGCACCGCGATTTGTCTGTTGCCGGAGCGCGATGTGATCGAAACGGCTAAAGTCACCGCTTCGATCGATCACTACTCCAATGGCCGGCTGATCCTGGGCGTTGGTGCGGGATGGTTTCGCGAGGAAGCTGAAATCATGGGTGTGGATTTCGCGCGCCGCTGGCAGCATCTGCGCGAATCGGTCGAAGCCTTGCGCCTGCTCTGGAGCAAAGACGACGTCAGCTACGACGGCGAGATCGTGAAGTTTCCTGCAGTCAAGGTCGGTCCCAAGCCAGCGCAGAATCCTCCGCCGATCTGGCTCGGTGCGCATGATCCTCGCTATGCGCTCAAGCGTGTTGCGCGCTACGCCGACGGATGGTGTCCCGGCGGACTCAGCGCGGAAAAAGCGCGCGAGTGTATTCCGCAGATCAAGGCGATGGCGACCGAGTACGGCCGCGATCCTGAGAAGCT
The DNA here is from genome assembly GCA_035508495.1 of Candidatus Binataceae bacterium. Taxonomy (NCBI): domain Bacteria; phylum Candidatus Binatota; class Binatia (SeqCode); order Binatales (SeqCode); family Binataceae (SeqCode); species Binataceae bacterium (SeqCode). The sequence goes on along the minus strand of DATJMX010000023.1, from coordinate 40,616 downwards.
CGAGTTTTCAGTCCTGCTGATGGGCGGCGATGGTCCCAGTGCCGACCAGATGAAGCAATATGAAGACGCAGGCGTCACCCGAATCGTCGTGACTGCATCGGCAGTCGCCGACGACGGAGTGAAGATCGTTCAATCATTGGCCGCCGTGCCCGAGCGCGCGGTGAGCTCATGAGCTGACGCTTACTCTCGGCTTCGTAACTCAAAATCGCTGCGTCCCCGCTGCTCATAATAATTGCACTATGATTGAAATTGAGGCAGTCGAACTGCAATCGATCCGGTCGAGCCTCAACAAAAGCTAGATTTTCGCATCGACCCTTGAGGCGCGAACTTTGCTTTGCAGGTCTGCGCTAACACGAACGCATTATTTCCTCTCCATCGCAAGGAGGACATTGTCTTGAGCGGAAGCAGCGGTCGCTTACAGGCCATCGAGGCCGTGACCAACTATCACCCGATTTCGGAACCACTTTCATTTGCAAAAGTCCCGGCCAGCGAGTTTTTCGGCACTAACGTTTTCAGCAAGGCCGTGATGAAGGAGCGGCTCCCAAAACCGGTTTACAAATCGTTGATGCACACGATCGACACCGGAGCTTCGCTCGATCCGACGATCGCCGACACCGTCGCGGCGTCGATGAAGGATTGGGCGATCGAAAAAGGCGCGACTCATTATGCGCACGTCTTTTACCCGTTGACCGGATTCACCGCCGAAAAGCATGACAGCTTTCTTTCCCCGGATGGCGAAGGCGGCGTGCTCACCGAGTTCGCAGGCAAGACCCTGATCCAGGGCGAGCCCGACGCTTCGAGTTTTCCCAACGGTGGAATTCGCGCGACGTTCGAAGCCCGCGGCTATACGGCGTGGGACGTCACCAGCCCGGCGTACATCCTCGAAAACCCCAACGGTATCACGCTCTGCATCCCGACCGCGTTCGTCTCGTGGACGGGCGAGGCGCTCGATAAGAAGACGCCGCTCCTGCGCTCGATGCAGGCGCTCAACAAGCAGGCGCAGCGGATTCTGAAACTGTTCGGGCATATGAATCCCGCGACCGTGGTGGCGAATGCCGGACCGGAGCAGGAGTATTTTCTGATCGATCGGCACTTCTACTTTTCGCGTCCCGACTTGCTGGCGAGCGGGAGAACGCTCTTCGGCGCGCCGCCGCCCAAGGGACAGGAATTCGAGGATCATTATTTCGGCGCGATTCCGGAGCGCGTGCTCGCCTTCATGCTCGAGACCGAGCGCGAGCTCTTCAAGCTGGGAATCCCGGCCAAGACTCGCCACAACGAAGTGGCGCCGGGCCAGTTCGAACTCGCGCCGCTATTCGAGCAGGCCAACCTCGCAACCGATCATCAGCAATTGACGATGGTCACGCTGAAGAGGGTGGCCGAAAAATACGGGATGGCGTGTCTGCTGCACGAGAAGCCGTTCGCGGGCGTGAACGGCTCGGGCAAGCACGTCAACTACTCGATGGGCAACGCAACGCAGGGCAACCTGCTGGACCCTGGCGATACGCCGCATGCCAATGCGCAGTTCCTGGTGTTCTGCGCCGCGGTGATCCGTGCGGTCCATCGATGGGCCGGGCTGTTGCGCGCGGTTGTCGCAACCGCATCCAACGATCATCGGCTGGGCGCGAACGAGGCGCCGCCGGCGATCATTTCGATCTTCCTGGGCGATCAGCTGGCCGACATTTTCGACCAGGTCGCGAAGGGCGGTGCGAAAAGCTCCAAGCAAAAGGAGACCCTCAAGATCGGCGTCGATTCGCTACCGACGCTGCCCAAGGACGCTGGTGATCGCAATCGCACGAGTCCCTTCGCGTTTACGGGCAATCGTTTCGAGTTCCGCGCTGTCGGCTCCGGCCAATCGATCGCGGGTTCACTCGTCGCGATGAATACGATCGTCGCGGAGTCGCTCGATTACATCGCGACCAAGCTCGAAAAAGCCACGGCCTCCGATCCTTCGCAACTCAACGTTGCGATCCAGAAGATGCTCGAAGAAATCCTGGCCGAGCACGGATCGGTCGTCTTCAATGGCGACGGCTACACTGAGTCATGGCACAAGGAGGCGGAAAAACGCGGCCTGCCGAACCTGCGCAGCTGCGTCGAGGCGCTGCCAATGCTCGGCACCAAGGAAGCGGTCGAGTTGTTTTCCAAGTATGGCGTCCTGACCGAGCGCGAGCTGCTCAGCCGCGAGGAGGTTTACCTCGAGCAGTATTGTCTGTCGGTCTCGCTCGAAGCGCGCACCATGATCGAGATGGCCAAGACGATCATCTTTCCCGCGGCGATTCGCTATCAGGGCGAGCTCGCTACGACCTGCGCGAGTCTCAAGGCCGTAGGATACGTCTTCGATACTGATACGCTCGACAAGATGACTGCGCTGGTGAAGGAATTGCAGGACGGTATCGTGAAGCTCGAGGCCTCGCTCGCCGAGCATGGCGGCGGCAAGACCAAGCTCGATCACGCGAGGCATTTGAATCAGGCCGTGCTGCCTGCAATGGCGGCCGTGCGCAAGACCTCGGACACGCTCGAAGGAATCGTGGCCGACGATTTATGGCCGCTCGCGACCTATCAGGAGATGCTCTTCATCAAGTAACCCATGCCGTCAGCCTCCTGGCGGCTTAACCCAAGCTGCGGACGCGGCGGCGACCCCGTCGCGTCCGCACCCTCCCTCGCATTCGTATCGCGCCATCGGCTCGCTGCATCAGCTTTACAACACCGGAAGATCGGAACGGCTCCGATTTGGAAACGCTTCGTCGATTCGTTTGAGCTCGGCTTCCGTTAACTGAAAGTTGCCAGCGCCGGCATTTTCCTCGACGTGCGCGATGCTCGATGCCTTGGGGATCGTGAACAGCGGCGGGCGCCGCACCAGGAAGTTGAGCGCGACCTGGCGCGGCGTTGCATCATGGGCAGCGGCGATCTCTTCCAGGACGGCGCGATCTTTTGACAACGGCTTCGGCGCTGCAGTGGAGTGTCCGTACGGGCTGTAGCCGACCAGTGCGACGCCGTGTTTTTCGCACCAGGGCAGCACGCGATGCTCGACGGCGCGCTCGCGCAGATGATAGAGCACCTGGTTGCATGCGATGCTCTCCGCGGCGGCAATCGATGCGGCTTCCTCGAGGTCGGCGACGTCGAAGTTGCTGACACCCCACGAAAGGATCTTGCCGTCGCGCTTCAAGGCCTCGAAAGCCGCGATTGTCTCCTCGAGCGGATATCGTCCGCGCCAGTGCAACAAATAGCAGTCGAGGTGATCGGTCTTCAGATAACGCAGTGATTGCTCGCATGCCTTGAGGGTGCCGCTTCTCGACGCGTGTTGCGGCAGCACCTTCGAGACGATGAACACTCCGTCGCGTCGCCCTTCGATCGCGGCGGCCACAATCTTCTCAGCCTCACCCGAGCCGTACATTTCCGCGGTGTCGATATGGGTCATCCCGAGATCGAGCCCGCGCTGCAATGCCGCGATCGCCGCGCGCCGATTCGCGCCCTCAATTTGCCACGTGCCTTGCCCAATCGCGGGAACCTGCCAGACCGTGGCCCCGAATCGATGTTGTCTCATAGCCGCCTCGCCGGATGATTCGCGTGGCCCCTATAGTAACATCCGCGCCGCGAGCCTACTCACGGAAACAGGCAGTTACATTCTGGTGGTGCCTGTTCCGGCTGCCCATGCCCGATTGTTATGCGTCACAGAGTCATGGAGACTGATGCAAAATGAGTAATTCTATGTTTAAACAATAGAAAGCATTTTACAGTTCTAGGCAGTTATAATGAACAAGTGCGGTGCGAGCCCTGCGGCACCGCCGCTAATCGAGGAAATCCGGGCACAAAATACCAGCGCAATATTTCGCTCGAATCCGTCGCCCCGCCTGGGTCTACTTTTTGCTTCATTGGCCGTCAGTTTGGAGAATCGCGGTGCGCTGCCCAGGTTGCGATTTTGTTAATCCGCCGGTTGCCAAGTTCTGCGTTTCGTGCGGACATCCGTTCGCCCGCAGCTGCGCAAAGTGCAACTTTCAAAACCCTGCGGGCGCGAAATTCTGCCAAGATTGTGGCGGGCCGCTGGTGGCGTCTCCGCCAACTCCCGCAAAGCAGCACAAGGCGACTGCTGACGGCGAAGCCGGCGAACGCGTGAGCGTGGCCGCTACTGATGTTACGACGGACGGCGAACGCAAGACCGTCACCGCGCTGTTCGCCGATATCAAGGGCTCGATGGAGCTGATCGAGGATCTCGATCCCGAGCAAGCCCGCGCAATCGTTGATCCCGCGCTCAAGTTAATGATCGACGCGGTCCATCGCTACGAGGGCTACGTCGCTCAATCCACCGGTGACGGCATCTTCGCGCTGTTCGGCGCCCCCATGGCCCACGAGGATCATCCTCAGCGCGCGCTCTACGCTGCACTCAGGATGCAGGAAGAATTGCGGCTCTACGCGGCCAAGTTGCGGCAGTCGGGACAGGCGCCGATCGAGTCACGTATCGGCATAAATACCGGCGAAGTTGTCGTGCGATCGATCAAGACCGCCGATGCTCACACCGAGTACGTGCCGGTCGGTCACTCGACGGGATTGGCGGCGCGGATGCAGGCGCTCGCGCCTACGGGATCGATCGCGATCACCGAAAGCACCCAGAAGCTGTGCGAAGGCTATTTCGCTTTCAAGGCTCTCGGTCCCGCAATGGTAAAGGGCGTCAGCGGGCCGGTGAATGTTTTCGAAGTGACTGGACTCGGCCCGCTGCGCACGCGCCTTCAACTTTCGGTGCGGCGCGGTCTGACGCGGTTCGTCGGGCGCGAGCCGGAGATCCAGGCGATTGCACGCGCCGCAGAGCAGGCGAAATCAGGGCACGGTCAGATCGCCGCAGTAGTCGCGGGCGCGGGCGTCGGCAAGTCGAGATTGTTTTACGAGTTCAAGTTGCGCCATCAGAGCGGATGGATGGTGCTGGAGGCGTACTCGGTCTCGCACGGCAAAGCGTCGGCCTATCTGCCGCTGATGGAACTCCTTCACTCGTATTTCAAGATCGTACCGGAAGATGATCTGCGAACGCGGCGCGAGAAGGTTAACGGCAGGATCGTCACACTGGATCGTTCGCTCGAAGACGCGCTGCCGTACCTCTTCGGATTGCTCGGTCTGGTGGAAGGCATTGATCCGCTGGCCCAGATGGACGCGCAGATTCGGCGCCGGCGTACGCTCGATGCGATCAAACGGATTCTCTTGCGCGAGAGCACCAATCAGCCGTTGATGTTGATCTTCGAAGATCTTCACTGGATCGACGACGAAACGCAGGTGCTGCTGGATCTGGTCAGCGATGCGATTCCATTTTCGCGAATCCTGCTGCTGGTCAACTACCGGCCTGAGTACAACCACGATTGGAGCAATCGCACATCGTACACGCGCCTCAGGCTCGAGCCTCTCGGCAAAGAGAGCGCGGACCAGATGCTGACGGCGCTGCTCGGCGAAAGTGAAGAGGTCGCGCCGCTCAAGCGCCTGATAATCGAAAAGAGCGAAGGCACGCCGTTCTTTATCGAGGAGACGATCCAGGCGCTGTTCGAAGACGGGACGCTGGCGCGGAACGGTCACACCAAGTTGACGCGATCGCTGAACAAGTTGCGCATCCCGGCGACCGTGCAGGCGGTGCTGGCTTCGCGCATCGACCGCCTGCCGCCGGCTCAAAAGCAACTCCTGCAAACTCTGGCCGTGATGGGCACCGAGTTTTCCTTGAAGCTCGCATCACACGTGATCGGGACGACGGAGGAAAAGCTGCTCCCGATGCTTGCGACGCTGCAGGAGCGTGAATTCATCTATGAGCAGATCGCCGGCGGCGATATCGAATACGCATTCAAGCACGCGCTCACTCACGACGTCGCTTACAACTCGATCCTCACTGAGAGGCGCAAAATCCTCCATGAAAGGATCGCGGCCTCGATCGACGAGGTATGGCACGACCATATCGACGATCACCTGTCGGAGCTGGCGCATCATTACGGCAGCAGCGGCAACGCCGAGAGCGCGATCGAATACCTCACGCTGGCTGCGAAGCAGGCCTCCAAACGCGCCGCGTACGACGACGCTCTCACGCTCACGCGGAGCGCTCTCGATAAGCTGTCGGAGCTCCCGGCCGGCGACAAGCGCGACCGTAGCGAGCTGCGGCTTCAGGCTTCGCTCTGCAATTGTATCCAGATGACCAGGGACTATGCGGCACGTGAGCTCGTAGGGCCGCTCGAGCGATGGCGGGAGCTGGCCGCGAAGCTCAATGAGCAGCGGGAACTGCTGGGCGCGACCGCGGTCGCACGCGCTTTTCACTGCAATCGGCGCGAGCTTGCGCGCTCGCGCGAGCTGACCAGCGATTTGCTGCGGATGGCGCAGGAGGCAGGCGGCTTTTCGGCCAATGACAGTCGGTTAGCGCATACCTTCGCTTCAGAGGCCGCGGGTCATGAAGCTGTCGTCGCGGGAGATTTCCCCACCGCGCTCGGGCATTACGAGCGTGCGCTCGAACTGTTCGATCCCGCATTGCGCAACGACATGAACTTTTCGACCACATACTGGTGGAGCCGCTACTGGTGGAGCCGCTATTGGCTGAGTGCACTGCTCTTCAACCTTGGCTATCCAGCCAAGGCGCTGAGCGAATCGGGCGACGCGGTCCGCGATGCGAAAACGCTCGACCAGCCGCTCTGGATCGCGGTTACGAGCATGGGCGACGGATCGATTCATCTGGAGTGCGGCGATTTCCGTCGCGCGCGCGACTTGGCAGAGTTGTCGATCCAGGTCGCGAACGATCATGGGTTGACGCATATCGCGCGGGTCGCGTCGCTCTTGCGCGCGGACGCGCAATGCCGCCTCGGAAAATGCGAGGAAGGCGTGGCGGAGCGAAATCGAATCCTCGCCCAGGTCGAAGCCGAGGGCTTTCCGGCGCCCTCCGAGTTTTTTCCGCAATACCGCGTTGCATCGCTCTATGCCGCGGGCCGCAATCCGCACGAGAGCCTGGGCCGCGTAACCAAGGCCATCGAATCGCTCGCGCAGATCGACGATCACGTAGATGCCGCTCAACTATATCGCGTGAAAGGCGAGTTGCTACTGAAGCTTGGCGCGGATCGGGTCGAGGAAGCAAAGGAATCATTCCGCACTGCGATTGAGATAGCACGAAACCAGTCAGCCAGGATGCACGAGCTGCGCGCGACGATGAGCCTCGCGCGCATACTCGCGGTTCACGAGCGCCGGGAAGAGGCGCGCGCGATTCTCGCCAGGATCTATAACTGGTTCACGGAAGGGTTCGATACCTTTGATCTCAGGGAGGCAAGGAGGCTGCTCGAGGAACTCACACCTTATCACGCCGAGGCGCGATAGAATCCGGCTGGTATCGAATCAGCGGGGTTTGAATCGCGCGAGCGTGACCTCATCCGTAACGTCATCAAATACTATTTCGACAGGAATACCGGTGCGTATTTTGTCGTTCGAGATCCCGACGACGTTGGCGAGGATGCGCGGACCTTCATCAAGCTCGACTTCGACTACATTATACGGAATCTCGGCATCGAAGCTCTTGAAGTACGATTGATGAAATACCACCCAGGAACTTACGCGGCCGCGGCCACTGAGTTTTACCCAGGCGATGCTGCGCGACCAGCAGCACGGGCATAGCGGCGATGGCGGATACCATATCAGTCCGCATCCATCGCATTTTTGCATACTCAGTTCGTGCCGCCGGAGCGCATCCCAGAAAGGTCGATTGATCGAAGTGATCGCCGGAAGCGGTTTGTGATATTGCGCGTCAGGATCTCTCATGGCCATTATCTTCGATAAATCAGCGAATCGCCATACGCGTTTGCCCACTGGATAATCGTGGCATCAGGCACCTGCCGCGGACCGCATTCGCCGCGCAACTGGCGGACGATTTCAACCTGGTGATTCCATCCCATGATGTGAGCTTCTGAGAGTAAGCCGCCGTTGGTATTCATCGGCAGTTCGCCGCCGATTTCGATTCGCCCGTCCTGCGTGAAGGCCGCGGCTTCGCCCGGCTTGCAGAAACCAAACCGCTCCAGAGCGATCCACGCGACGATTGAGAATGCATCGTAGGTGAAGAGAGCGTCGATATCTTTCTGAGTGACGCCTGCCATCTTGTACACCGGTTGTAATCCCGCTTCGTACTCGAATATCGATTGCTGCAAAACCCCGAGCCCGGGATACGCCCAGATGAATTCCTCGCGACCGCCCGGCAGTCCCTGCATCCCGCTGATATATACCGGGCGCTTATTCAGATCGCGCGCGCGTTCCGAAGTCGTCACGATGACGCATGCGGCACCGTCGTTGATCAGGCAATAGTCGAGCAGATGCAAGGGCTCGCAAACGTAGCGCGATCGTTGATGGTCTTCGACGCTGAACGGCTCGCGCATGATCGCCGCGGGATTCATCGATGCGTGCTTGCGGAATGCAACCGGAATCGACGCGAGGGCGCGGCTGTCAGTCCCGTAACGATCGAAGTATTTTCGCGCGACCAGCGCTGCGCCTGAACCGGGCGAAGTCATGCCGTACACCGGATCTTCGCCGTGACCGCCGCCGGCTTCACGCCCGCCTTCGCGATCTCCCGCGCCACCCATCATCGGCCGTCGCATTGCGGAGAAGCTCACCGAGGCGAGACACGCGACCGCATCGGCCATGCCGGCGTTGACCATCATCGCCGCCCAGATGATGGCGCTCGCTGTGAATCGTCCGTGCGCCCACGTCTGATTGTAGGTTCTTAACTTCAATCCGAGCAGTTGCGCGATCGTATCGGCGTCCGCGCCGATTGGAGAGCCGAAACTCACGATCATTCCGTCGAGCTGATCGCGTGGCAGCCCGCAGTCATCGAGTGCGCTCGCGATCGCATCGGCAGCGAGGTCAATTGGACTGCGCATCAGACGCCGGCCGTATTGCGATTGGCCCACACCCGCGATTGCCGCGCGATCTTTGAGAGCGAAATTTGTCATGTCAACAAATCATTGGGTAACAGCGATTTGCCCTGAATTGAGAGCTTCATCTGTCCTTGCGCCGTCGGTGCTTCCCGCGCGCCCGCTATTTCCACGCAGACTCTCGCGCTTAGACCACGCGCCTGCAAGAGCCCAGGCGTTGGACGGAACTGCGCTCCGCTGCGAAATTGGAGAACGCGCCGCACCCGAAGCGGTGCGATCGTTGCCCCTGCGAAGCGGGCGTACGGGCGCGCACTGCCGCTCTCGATCGTTTTCGCTTGCGCAGGTCATAAGCCTTCCTTCCTCTCTCCTAATTGTGTGAATTTTTAACAGATAGTAGATACATCGCCGTTCTAGAACATAAATAAGTTGTAGGAAATAATATCAAACTGGCATATATACGCCGAGAGGAGGACTTGATTCATGTTCAAGCGATTGAGGCTGGCTTTCGCGGTCTGGGGCCTGGTGTCATTCTCGGCGCCGGCCTGGGCCCAACTTCTGCCAATTCCAATTCCCGTTCCGCTGGCTTCTGGACCAGCGGCCTTCTGCTGCAGCGCGCTCACCGCGGGCAACGCGGGGCAGGCGATCGGAACCAACTGCACCACCCCCGTGCTCACCCCGGCGGCCGTCAATTCGTGCAGCGGCGTGGTCTTCGCCTGCGGACCCAATGGTTTCGAGCAGTGCGCGCCGGCCGCGTCGGGTGCCAAAGGGCTGAAGGACTGCTCGTGCAGCACTTTTTCCAACTGAAAATTACTGGCGTTCGGGAGGAAACTTGACATGATTTCGAGACTTAAGATTTCCGCGATCGTCGCGGCGGCGTTGCTCGCCCCTGCGATCGTTCACGCGCAGGCGTTGCTAGGTGCAGCCGGGGCGGGCTCTGCGAGCAACGACCCCGTCGCATTCTGCTGTCAGACGACATCTTCTCAGTCCGGCACTGGATGTTACGCGGTGCCATCGGGCACTGCCGGTATCGCGGCATGCTCCAACATCTATCTTGATTGCGGTGCCGACTTTTTCACCTGTACACCGCCTGCGGCGGCTAAGGCGGCCGTGCTGGGAGGCTCGGCGAATTCACAGTTGAAGAGCTGCACTTGCAGCACGCCTTTTATCAATTCTCTCTGAGCTGAACTCAGGGCCGGGAAGCCGCGCGCTTTCCGGCCCTGGTGATTCACGCGCCACCCAGGCGATTACTTCGGTGATTCTAATTGCTCCGCCACTGGACGCTGATGGGCTTGCGACGGTCGCCGCGATTGACGCAATCAACGCGGACCTTGCCGATCGAATCGTCGTCCCAACCATCTGGCGCGGTGTAACCTACCGCGAAATCTACGTTCAGACTCTCGAAGACGGCGTTGCGCGCAAGGAACGCGCTCCGCGCGTCGATGGCTATCAGCGGGCAATGAATTATGTCCTGCAGCTCATGGGCGATCCGAACTTCAAATTTGATCTGGGATTGATCAGTGCACTGCACTTCATGATCAACGAGCAGGATTCGCTCGCGTGGCCCGGCAAGTGGCGGACACGCGACGCGGGGGTGCGCGATGGCGACGGGGTCGTGGTGTACCGCGCGCCCAAAGCCGAACTGCTCGCCGGTCTCATGAATGAGCTTGTCGATCTGCTCAATCGCGAGGATGACTCCCCGCCCATCGTCCGCGCGATGCTTGCGATGACGACCCTGATCCGGATCCATCCATTCCGCGATGGCAACGGCCGCCTCGCGCGATGTCTCTACTCGCTTGTCATGGCGCGAGCCGGTTACACGACGCCGGAGCTGATGAGTATCGAGGAATACATCGGACATCATCGCAGGGAGTACGACGCGCTCTTCGACGAGTTGGGGCGCGATTGGAATCCGTCCGCCAACACCCTGCGGATGTTGCGATTTTGCCTGGCCGCGCAATACCGACAGGCGCTCGAGCTCCTGCGGGGATTCCAGCGCTTCGCGCGGCTGTGCGTCGAGCTCAATGCGGACATGTCCGAGGCGGGAATCGAGAGCGGCGCCAGCATCGCGGCCAGCGATTTGTTCGCAGCTCCCAATGCCGAACAGCTCGCGTCCTGGCCGCGGATAGTAAATATCGGAATTGAATCGGCAGCCGGAACGCGTGTTCCATTTCGCTATTATAGTGAGTCGTCTCTGCCAGAGCTCAATAGTCACACCTCGACCGGCGCCGTCGCCGCGCTTCTTGACCGGTCTCTGCTCGAAGAGGACGCGGGCAGCATCGATCCCTATGAACTCCTGCGACAGTGGCGTAGCGCAAGTCTCCCGGGAGCGAGTTAGTACTGGCGTTCAGCCGCCTAGCAGCGCGCGCAGGCGTGCGATATTCACGGGCTTGGTGAGATGGTGATCGAAACCCGCGACGCGCGCTTGCCGCTTGTCGGACTCCTGTCCATAGCCAGTCAGCGCCACCAGCGTCAGATTCCGACCGTTGGGCAGCGCTCGAATGCGGCGCGCCAATTCATATCCGTCGATTCCAGGTAGTCCGATATCTACGAGCGCGAAATCGAATTCCCCCTTTGTCACTGCCGCGATAGCGTCAACTCCGTTTTCGACCGCCGTGGGATGATGGCCGAAATTCTCCAGCAACATACTCAGTGCTTCCGAGGCGTCGGTATTGTCCTCTACAATCAGGATTCGAGCAGGTTGAAAGGTCACTTGCATATCCTCGACGGGTGAGGCGTCGATACAGGCGTCGGGAAGAACCGGTAGTCGAATCTCGAACTCGCTGCCTTTACCCAGTCCAGAGCTTCTGGCCTGTACGCGTCCGCCGTGCATTTCTACGAGTTGTTTCACCAGCGTAAGCCCGATTCCGAGCCCGCCGTTTTTGCGATCGAGCGATATCTCGGCCTGCGTGAATAGGTCGAACACGCGTGGCAGCATTTCGGGTGCGATACCGATGCCCGAGTCGCAGACGCGCAGGGTGACCTCGTCACCTTCCACGTTTACTGAAATTTCGATCCTGCCCTCGGCCGGGGTGAACTTTGCGGCGTTGTGCAGGAGGTTCGAAATCACCTGGCGCAGGCGCGTCGGATCCGCGTCGATCAACGCCCCTTCGGCCTGCGGCGATATTAAGATTGAAAGTCGATGCGGCCAGCGTCCGAGTTGACTCTGCGTCTCCTCGACCGCAAGTCTTACGATATTTGCCAGCCTGATGACTTCGCGCTTGAGGGCGATCCGGCCCTTGTCGATCCTCTCGAAATCGAGCAAGTCGTCAACCAGTCCTGAAAGCTGGTTGACCTGGCGATGCGCAATGCTCAGCGCGCGTTCACGGCGGGAGTTGTCGATCTCAGCTGTCGCGACCGCGTTCGATACTCCGGATAGAGGATTGCGCAACTCGTGCCCGAGCATCGCGACAAACTCGTTCTTCTGGCGATCAGCTTGCGCGAGTTCCGCATTCTTTGCCCTGAGCTGCGCCTCGAGTTGAGAAACTTTTTCCTGATGCTGATGAAGGAGGCGCTCGGCTGCTTCGCGACGCGCAGCCTCAGCCTCGAGCATGCGGGCTTTTTGTTGCAGAACGGCAATCGAGCGCAACCGTTCCGCGGGTGAATTCAGGGCAGTATAGCTTTCGGCCGGAATTACAATCGAATGCATCGCGCCTAGTTGTTGCAGCGCAGTTTCCGTTGCGGCCGCGCTCAAATCATTGATTGGATAGGCAGAGCACAACGCGATCGGGTGAGTCTGGATGAAATCGTTCCAGATTTCCTCAAGTCGTACCGCCTCGCGCCACTTACCGTCGCGCCACAGAAGCGCCACCATCTCGCCAAATACTCGAACGTTTCCGTGGCACGAGGCTGCTCTTACGCGCTCCTCGATTTCCTGAATAAAATGCGACCGCTCCGGCCATCCGTTGACCAGCAGTCGCGAAAGTATAGTCGCTGCGTCAAGACATAGGAGACGACCGGTTTCCCGCATCGAGTCGAGCGCTACTCCTTTCGCGCCCATACGTTGTTCGAGGCTCTGCCTGTGCGGGGCCGTCCCGATATATATACAAGCTCCACCCCCTTTCAGCCCTGTATCAAACCAACTCGAGAGAGTATCGATCAGAAACGAATCGTCCTCGTAAAATTGAACCAGATGGGCTGCATTCCCCTGGCTGCTCCATCCGGGAATAGAGGTGCAGGCACCGTCGAGTGTGAATCCCATGTCTAACATATTCGTGTCAGGACTATTTGCAGTCTCGTTCTTCAAAATCAGCAAAAAGAAGGCCATCTGATCGTGGCCGCAGAGCCATTTGAAATTTGGACTCCTGAGGAACCGCGCGCGATCTCGGAACTTCCATTTATTACAAGGACGGAAAGGTTTTACGCACTTCATGGAGCAATTTTCCTCAGCTCTTTCTTCGTCCCGTCATCACCATCCGACGCGACGATGGGCCCAAGGGACGGCCGCGGTAATTCCCTATTATCGATTCGATTTCGAAGCCAGTGTGAACAAAAAGGAGTTGCAACTCGCGCGGAAAATAAATGTAGTTGGCAGAGTCGTCGAAGTATCGATCGACGCTCACGTCGCGTTCGAAGCGTTCGTACAGAAAGCGGATTAAAGCCTTCTGTTCATTACTTTCGTACGAGGTCGTTTTGTGACGGAGCAGCCGCGAATCCTGATCCGCATCGGTAATGTGCCGATCCATCTCGGTCAGAGATCGAGCTGGCCGGGTTTGCGATTCAGCCCGCACAGCGAGATTCGGCATCTGCTTTCCGACTACGAAGCGCCCACCAGAATGTAGGTTTTCATAACTGACGCGCCACAGCTGTAATTGGTCGTCGAGAGTTAATAGATGGCTGATCGAAGCGCATGGTACATAGTCGTCGGGTCTTTCGTAAATCGGGCTCAAGCCATTCCTCGTCTTCTTGTTGCAATGATCAGTAAGCAAGCACTCTGCCGGAGCCGGGTGGGGATGATCGGGGTGCTCAATTTCCAACCCAGCCTGGACTAGTACGATCTTCACGCAGTAAAAAGTTACCCTGCTTCAGAATTGCTTAGATCCTGACCCGCAGAAATCCTGAATGATTCGGCAGGTTTCGGCTCATGATCGCTTTGGCGCGCATGTTGCTGAACTTAAAGGCAGGCGCCTTAACTCTAAAACGTCCGCAGGAGATTGCTTTTTATGGACGATAAAAAAACTTCTCAAGGCATGAAGCACGACAATAAGCACGATAACCGGTCCAATATGGGTGCAGAGCACAAGGATGATCGCTCGCAGATGAACCGCACCGACGATCGCAATCGCAGTAACGACCCTCAGCATCAACAGGGTCACCAGCAGCACCAGCAGGGCAACGAGAATCCGCGCGATCGTGACAAGGAAAACAAGGGCGGCTGGCGTCAGGATGACCAGCAGAAGAACGATCGGATGAATCGGAACTCGTAATATTAAGGGTCCTGAGTCGTTCGATTGAGGAATGGCTCCGCAAAACAAGCGGAGCTATTCCGCCATCATACCGAATTTGACTTCCGGGGGAGCACGTGCGCCGACTTCGAGTCAGACACACTACTCGTTATAAGTATTCAAAGCCGGTCACCATCGGCGATCACCGTTTGATGCTGCGGCCGCGCGACAGTCACGATATGCGATTGATCGCGACCACGCTCACGATTCAGCCGAATCCATCCGCGCTGCGATGGCTGCATGACGTTTTCGGCAACTCCGTCGCGATTGCATCTTTTACCGATTCCGCGCGTGAACTGTTATTCGAAAGCAATCTCGATCTTGAGCATTTCGAAAGCACTGAACCTGATTACCCAATTGAGACCTACGCCGCGACCTATCCGTTTTCCTATTCGGCCGAGGAAGCGCCTGATCTACAGCGTTCGATAGAACGTCACTATCCGGATCCCGAGCATCAGGTGGATCTGTGGGCGAAGCGGTTTATGTCGAACAATGGTCAGACTGACACCCTCGCAATGCTTAAGGCGATCACCGAGTCGATCAAGGCTGAAGGTTTCAAATACGCGGCTCGAGTTGCAGAAGGATGCCAACTTCCGGCAGATACGCTCAGGCTCAAGAGCGGAAGTTGCCGCGACTTCGCTTTGCTGATGATCGAGGCAGTGCGATCGCTCGGCCTCGCCGCGCGTTTTATCTCGGGCTACATCTACGTGCCGGCTGCGGCTGGCAGTGGCAATCTCGGCGGCGCATCAACCCACGCCTGGCTCGAGGTCTATCTGCCCGGCTCCGGTTGGATGGAGTTCGATCCGACCAACGGCATCGTCGGCAATCGCGATCTGATCCGCGTTGCTGTTGTTCGCGATCCGTCGCAAGCTCCGCCGATCGCCGGGCAATGGACGGGCGCCCCGTCCGATTTCATCGGCATGGAAGTCGATGTCAGCGTGAGCCAGGTCGAACCCAAGGTCGAGCCGGTGTCGAAGTCCGCGCCGGCGGCGAACGTTCCGGCAAATTGGAATGCATCTTAAACATTCCATCGAATAGTCAGTTTTCTACTCTTATCGTCGTCGGATCCGGCTTCGCGCGATCTTCTTTTCGGGGCGCTCGTGTGCAAAGAGTAAGCATCCGATCGCGAGCAACTCCGCGAGCATGGAAGGACGCATCCCGGAGGAGAGCAACATGACGAACGAGCAGAAAAAAGAACTGGTCACGCAAACCTGGACCGCTTTCGGACAGGGCGACGTAAAGACCGCCTTCGCCAACATGTCCGACAACGTCAGTTGGTTGATTCCGGGCTCGATACCCGGCGTCTCGGGACTGAAACGTGGGAAAGATGAGATTCTGAAGTTCATGGCAGGCGTCGGCGCCTCATTTCCCGAGGGCCTTAAGAGCGAAATTCGCCGCACGTATTGCGACGGTGACGCGGTGATCCTTGAGCTGACCAATCGCGGCAAAGTTTCCAACGGCAAAAACTACGAAAACGAGTACTGCTTCATTTTCGAGCTGGAAGACGGCAAGATTCGCCGCATCCGCGAATACGTCGACACGCAGAAGGCCAAGGATATTCTCTTCGGCTAACTAAATGATTTTGTAGAGCTCTACTATCAGTCAACGATGGCGGGCGAAGTCGAATACAATCCTTTCGATCCTTCGTTTCAGGCGGACCCGTATCCTCATTACGCGGCGCTGCTCGGCGGGCCGCCGCGCTATCTCGCGATCGGTTTGCCGATCGTGATGGTGGCGCGATACCGGGACGTCGTCACGGTCGCGCGCGACCAGGCGACCTTTTCCAGTGCCGTGCCGCGCAACATGATTCCGCCGGGCGCCGATCCGTTTGGCGGTGCGCCCACCATGCCTTTTTCCGATCCGCCGATTCATTCGCGATTGCGCCGCCTGGTCGCGCGCGATTTCAGTCCGCGCCGCATCGCGGCCATGCAAACGCACATCGCTGACCTGACGCGCCAGCTCCTCGACGGATATGCGCGCGGCAGCAGCTTCGACGCAATGAGCGCATTTGCCGATCAGCTTCCGGTCGTGATTATCGCGGAGATGCTGGGTGTGCCGGTCGCCGATCGCGAGCGCTTCCGCACCTGGTCCGACGTGATTGCCTCCAATAGCCTCACGACCCCGGGGATTCCGCCACCGCCGATCGTCGCCGAGGCTGTTACCGCTCTGCGCGCGTATTTCACCGATGCGATCGAGCGCCGCCGCGTCGAGCGCGGCGACGATCTGATAAGTGCGTTGGTTGCCGCGCACGACGATGCAGAAGCGTTGAGCACCGACGAGTTGCTCGCTTTCGTCGTGCTGCTGTTGATTGCTGGCAACGAGACGACGACCAACCTGATTGGCAACGGGCTGCTCGCGCTCGCACGCAATCCGGGCGAGTACCAGCGGCTCCGCAACGATCGCACTCTCATTCCAACCGCGGTCGAAGAGATGTTGCGATACGACAGTCCCGTGCAGACCCTGATGCGATTTGCGACGCGCGACATCGAGGTTGGCGGCACGGCGATCGCGGCGGGCTCGGTGGTGGCCACGATGTTCGGGGCGGCCAATCGCGATCCGGCGCAGTTCCCCGAGCCCGCGCGCTTCGATATCGGCCGCACTCCCAACGACCACGTCGCGTTCGGCGAAGGAATTCACTTCTGTCTTGGCGCTCCGCTCGCTCGTCTTGAAGCGCGGCTCGCGTTCGAGGCGATCGTCGAGCGATACGCGACGATCGATCTTGCCGAGCCTGACGCGCCGCTTCAGTATCGCGGATCGTTCATCACGCGTGGCCTGAAGTATCTGCCGCTCGCGGTCGCGTAGAATCACGCGCACACAATCTCGTTCTCGCCCTTGCCGAAAGCACCCCGACAAGGTTATGCCCAAGGTGCGCGGCGCAAGCCCAAACAACTACGAAGTGAGGAGCGGAACATGCCCACCTTTCAAATCGGCGACGTCAAGATCACGCGCATTATCGAATCCGAAGCTATCTGGGACGGCACCATGCTGCTGCCCAATGCGACCGCGGAGAACATCAAGAAAGAGCGCGATTGGCTCGCGCCGTTCTCCAATGCGGAAGGCAAAATCGCGCTGACGATCCAGGCACTCATCATCGAGTCCAAGGGCAAGCGCATCATCGTCGATACCTGCATCGGCAACGACAAGGTTCGCTCGAACCCCGAATGGAACAAGCTGAAGCTCCCGTTCCTTCAAGACCTCGAAAAAGCCGGTAGCCCGCGCGAGAAGATCGACAACGTTATCTGCACGCATATGCATATCGACCACGTCGGCTGGAACACGATGCTCAAGAATGACAAGTGGGTGCCGACTTTTCCCAACGCCAAGTATCTGCTGGGCGGCACCGAATGGGATTTCTTTTCACGCGCCGAAGATCCGTTTCTCAAAGATCCAGTCGATGACTCGCTGCGGCCCGTGATGGCCGAAGGGATGACCGAACTCGTCGATGACAAGCACAAGGTCACCGATGAGGTGTGGCTCGAATCGACGCCCGGACATACGCCCGGCCATTTCGCGGTGCGGATTTCATCGAAGGGTCAGGACGCCGTCATCACCGGCGACTTGATGCATCACCCGATTCAGTGCCGTTATCCGGAATGGGATGACGTTTTCGACGTTGACGGCCCGCAGGCGAAGAAGACCCGCCGTCAGTTCTGCGAGCGCTATGCCGACGGCAAGACGCTCGTTATCGGAACGCATTTCGCGACGCCGTCAGCCGGCAAGATCATAAAGAAGGACGATTCCTTCCGCTTCGTATTGGCGTAGCGCTAAGGTGAAGGCGGTCCACATCAGCGAGGAGTCGATGTCATGAAGTTGGGACTCAAGGAACAAACTGTCAGCGGCGCGAAGTCGATCGCGGATGCACGCGCGAAGCATCGCTGGCAGATTCCCACGGACTACCACGTTGCGGCGGACTGCCTCGACCGGCCGTTTCAGCAAAGCGATCGCGTCGCGCTCTACTATGAGGACGACGAGGGTCACGCTGAGAAATACACGTGGGGCCAGCTTCGGGTCGCGAGCAACAAGCTCGCCAACGCGATGCGCGCGCTCGGAGTCGGCCGCGGCGACGTCGTCGCGGTGCATACGCCGCAGCGGCCCGAGACGGCGATCATGCACATGGCGCTGTATCGCATCGGCGCGATCGCGCTCCCGATCTCCAAGCTCTTCGGCCCCGACGCGATCAAGTACCGGCTCACGAACAGCTCGACCAAGGCGATCCTGATGGAGCCCGAGACGGTCGGGAAACTCGACGGCATCCGTGGCGATATCGAGTCGCTTAAGGCGGTGATCGTCGCGGGCGGCAAGGGCGGCGATCATTCGTTCGACCAACTGCTCGCGAAGGGCGCCGACTCGTTCACGCCCGACCGCGCCGCATTGGCAGAAGATCCCGTGCTGCTGATGTACACCTCGGGTACGACGGGAAATCCCAAGGGCGTGCTGCACGCGGCTCGCTACGTGCTCGGGCACAATGGGATTGACTACTCGTATAATTTTCTGCGCGATGGTGATCTCTACTACAGCCCGGCGGATTGGGCCTGGGCGGGCGGACTGCTCGACGGATTGCTCGCGGTGTGGCCTTACGGAATCCCGGTGCTCGCCTATCGCAGCAAGGCGCGCTTCGATCCTCACGTCACCTTCCGGCTGCTCGAAAAATACGGCGCGAGTGTCGGCCTATATCCGCCGACCGCGCTCAAGACGCTGCGCGAAGTGAAAAATCCGCGCGAGAAGTATCACGATCTGAAACTGCGATGCATCGTCAGTGGCGCCGAGCCGGTCTCGCCCGAACTCGCGCGCTGGGTCGATGAACAGCTCAAAGTCGAATTCAACCAGGGCTTCGGCCAGACCGAGGCCAACTACTTCATTGGTACTTGCGGCGCACTCGAACCCTACAAACTCGAGCCGCTCGGCAAAGCGTTTCCCGGTCACGACGTGACGATCATCGGCGCCGATCGCCAGCCGGTGAAAACTGGACAAAACGGCGAGATCGCGATTCGCCGCGACTCGCCCGTCGTCATGAAGGAGTACTGGAAAAATCCCGAGGCGATGGCCGAGAAGTTCGCCGGCCAATGGTGCCTGACGGGCGACCTCGGCTATGCCGACGACGAAGGCTACATCTACTTCCAGGGTCGCGCCGACGACGTGATCAAAACGTCGGGATATCGTGTCGGCCCCGCCGAGGTCGAAGCCTCGATCATGGAAGTGAAGGGCGTCGCTTCCTGCGCCGTTATCGGCGTGCCCGACGCGCAGCGCGGCCAGGCGATCAAGGCCTTCGTCAAGGTGATGCCATCGGCCGAAAAATCCAGTCAGCTGATCGCCGACATCCAGGCGCACGTCAAGAAAAAGCTCGCGGCCCACGAGTATCCGCGCTCGATCGAATTCATCGACGAATTTCCAATGACGGTGACCGGCAAGATTCGCCGCCGCGACTTGCGCGAAGAGGAAATCCGGAAGATGGAGAAGAATAAGTGAGCCTTGCGCGGATCGCACCCGCGTCCGTGCCCGAGGGGGGATTGGTCATTTGAATCAGCGACTGATCAGTGAGACGAAAAAATACGTCGGCGTTGCGCTCTTCCTCTTTCTATTCTTCGAAGGCTTCGCGACCTATCGTCGGCTGATTCTGGCGCAATATCAGATTGACTATTTCGAATTCGGCTACAGTTTGATTGAAGCGATGATCCTCGCCAAAGTCATCCTGCTCGGTGACATGCTTCATATCGGTGAGAGATTTCGCGAGCGGCCGCTGATCGTCCCGACGCTGTACAAGACTTTCACCTTCAGCCTGTTCGTATTGGCCTTCAACCTGGCCGAGCACTTCGTCTCGGGATTCGTGCACGGAATGAACGTCGAGCAGATCATCCACGAGATCGAGCAGACCGGCGCGGCCGTATTTCTCGCGCGGGTAGTGGTGATGTTCATCGCATTCATCCCGATGTTTTCGATCTGGGAGCTGGGAGAGGTGACCGCCGACGGCCGCCTCTTCGAGCTGTTCTTTCTCCATCGCGCGCCGCGCCATCTCTCTGCCCAGCCGACGGAAAATGCTACAGTCCTGACCCACTGAGCTATTGGCCCAAAGCCTCATTTACTTGGGACGCGGTTTGCAAGACACTCGCGGTGCATGGTACTTGCCGTGCGCAAGGAGGAGAAGCAATGGATTACGGGTTGTTTCGACAAAGGGTGGCAGCAGCGCTGTGCGTGGGAGCGCTGGCGACGATGGCGTTGATGGCAGGTTGTTCGACTACGGTTGAGAGCAAGCCGGCCGCTGTTCAGGCCGTCGAGTCCGGTGGGACACTGCCTCCCGACATAACTGGTTTCCTGGGGGCCGACGCGTCGAAGCTCCAGCCTGGGCCCAAAGGCGGCGCCGCGCTCGCGTACGTGGATCGCAATGCTGCCTGGTCGAGTTACAACAAGATTCTGCTCGAGCCCGTGCAGTTCTGGGCCTCGGCCGACTCCAAGGTGTCGACGGCCGATCAGCAGGTGCTGACGACGTATTTCTACAACTCGCTCAAAACGAATCTTTCGAAGAACTTTACTATTGTCGATCAGCCGGGACCGGGAGTGGTCAGGCTGCAAGTGGCACTGATGGATGCGACCACGGCGGTCCCCGGTTTGCGAACGATTTCGGTGATTGTCCCGCAAGCGCGGGTGCTCAACATGGCGCAGTCGCTTGCGACCGACAGCTATGCGTTCGTCGGCTCCGCTGAAGCCGAGCTGAAGGCCACCGATTCGCAGACCGGTGCGCTGCTGGCTGAGGCGGTCGACAAGCGCGCCGGTGGCATGGGCATCAAGAGTGCGGCGTCATTCCAGTGGGGCGACGCGCAAAACGCCATGGACTTCTGGTCTGAAGCGATCGCGACGCGCTTCCAGCAGTTTCAGCAGGGCAACTTCCCGACAGCAACCGCATCGAACTGATTCGAGTGAGCAGGTCGCTTCGGCGATCTGTTCAAGCATCGGAGTGATATAGTACCTCCTTGCGGCCGTCCGCGAGGAGGTGCTGTTTTGAAAGTAATCTTCGAAAAGAAAGCTGAGATCGCCTACGTCACGATCAATCGGCCCGAGCGCCTGAACGCGTGCGACTTCGAAACCTACGGCCTCCTGACTGACATCTGGAGCGAGTTCCGTGACGATCGCGCGCTGCGGGTCGCGATCTTCACCGGCACGGGCGAACGCGCTTTCTGCGCCGGCAGTGATATCAAGTCTAACTATGTCGATCGCACGGGGCGCGAGGGCGCACGAACGCCCTATGCGGTGATGCTCGAACTGAGAAAGCCGATCATCGCGGCGATCAACGGCCACGCCAATGGCGGCGGCCTCGAGCAGGTGCTCGCTTGCGATATTCGTGTCGCGGCGGAGCATGCGCAATTCGGCCTCGGCGAAGCGCGGCTCGGATGGCTCCCGGGCGGCGGCGGCACGCAGCGCCTGCCAAGGCTTATCCCGCTCGGCCGCGCGCTCGAAATGCTCTACACCGGCAACAGAATCGACGCGCAGGAAGCGCATCGCCTCGGTCTGGTCGATTACGTAGTGCCGATGCCGCAACTGATGTCGCGATGCGAGGAAATCGCGATGGAGATTTGCAAGAGCGCGCCGCTCGCCGTGCAGAAAATCAAGGAAGTAGTATTTCGCGGCCTCGATCTGCCGCTCGCAGACGGGCTGCGTCTCGAGCACGAATCCTACAAGTGGCTAGTGGATACCGAAGACGCCGGCGAAGGCGCCAAGGCCTTCGCCGAAAAGCGCCCCCCTGACTGGAAGTCGAAATAGAAGGATTTTGTCGAAGTCCGGAACGCAAACAAGCGGCGCGGAGCAAATCGCTTATGTCATTCCCGTACAAACGAATCTTGTGTCCGATAGATTTCGATGAATTCTCGGCTCAAGCGCTGAAAGAGGCCGCCGCTCTTGCCCTGAGCAGCGGCGCGACGTTGTACGTTTTCCACGCTGTGCAAATCAATCCGCTCACAAGCGAGGGCGCGATCGGCGGCTTGGGCGCCGGCGAGCTCTACGATTCTCAACTCCAACTGGCACGAACGCAGATCCACCAGATGATGAGCGAGCTCCCCAAGCAGTTGACCTGCCAGGTGATCGTTCAGATGGGCGAGGCCGGACCTTCGATCATCAAACAGGAGAGCGCCGTAGGAGCTGATATCGTCGTGATGGCCACGCATGGAAGACGGGGGCTCAAGCACCTCGTGCTCGGAAGCGTCGCGGAAAAGATCGTCCGAGAATCGCACGTCCCGGTCCTCACCGTGCGGC
Organism: Candidatus Binataceae bacterium; assembly: GCA_035508495.1. NCBI lineage: Bacteria > Candidatus Binatota > Binatia (SeqCode) > Binatales (SeqCode) > Binataceae (SeqCode) > Binataceae bacterium (SeqCode). Next base: position 18,079 of record DATJMX010000023.1, on the reverse strand, counting down.
CAACCGCTTGAAGCGCCTGTGGTCTAACGCCTCGCGATGATTTCCTCTTCCACGTCGCGGAGGCGGTCTTTGCCGAAGTAGATTTCGTTGCCGACGAAGAAGGTTGGGGCGCCGAAGGTGCCGCGTTCTACTGAGCGGTTGGTGTTTTCGAGGAGTTCGTTTTTCACTTCTGGCGTTTCAATCAGCTTCTGGAATTGAGTGACGTCGAAGCCGGATTCTTCGAACGCTGCGCGCATGACTGCAGGATCGTCCATTTTCTTCGGGTCGGCCCACATGTGCCGGTAAATCTCATCGACGTAACGTTCGAAGATTGCCAGCTTGCGCGCCGCGATTGCGCCGCGCATCAGCACGAGAGTGTTGACCGGGAAAAACGGATTGGGCGTATAGCGCTTGATTCCGTGGCGGCGGATGAAACGCTGGGTCTCGAGGCGCTCGTACTCGGGCTTGTTCTTGATTCCGCGCAGCGTCTCCGCCGGCGAGCGGTTGTTCGTCAGCTTGAATACGCCGCCAAGCAGGATCGGAACATACTCGAATTTGACGGCGACTCGTTTTTCTATTTCTGGAATTACGAGATGACTGAGGTACGCATTCGGACTGCCGAAGTCGAAATGAAATTCTACTTTTGCCATGTGACTACCATTTCTCGCCGAAGGGGCGAATCTCCATTTCAAATGTCCACGCATCGCGCGGCTGCTGATAAAGCTGCCAGTATGAGTCCGCGACGGCGGCCGGCCTCATCAGGCGCGAAGTGTCGAAGTTCTTCATGGCGTCGTCGCCTTCGCGCTCCCGAATGCGATCGCGCACCCATGCAGTATCGACGCCGGCGTCGATGATCAAATGCGCTACGTGGATGTTTTTCGGACCGAGCTCGCGCGCAGTGCTCTGGGCGACGGCGCGTAGTCCGAACTTCGCTGCAGAGAATGCAGAATAACCCACGCCGCCGCGCATACTCGCCGTCGCACCGGTGAAGAAGATGCATCCGCGCTCGCGTGGAAGCATCACGCGCGCAGCCTCGCGCGCGCTCAGAAAGCCGCCGTAACAGGCCATCTCCCATACCTTGCGGAATACACGCTCCGTTGTTTCGAGCAGCGGGTAGTTGACGTTGGCCCCGACGTTGAAGATGCATACCTCGAGCGGAGCACGTGCTTCCGCTTCCTGGATGAATGCAGTGATCGCTTCTTCTTTGCGCGCGTCGAGGGCGCGCCCTTCGAGGATTCCGCCTTGCCTGGCGACTTCCTCGGCAAGCGGCGCGAGCTTGTCGCCCTGGCGCCGGCCGGCATAGACGATGAATCCTTCGAGCGCGAACTTCCTGGCGATCGCGCCGCCGATGTAATCTCCGGCGCCGATAACTACCGCGGTTGCCTTCCTGCGTTCCAAGCGAGTACCTCCGTCAGGCGGGAGTCTTTATAAAGTTCCATTTTAGAACTGAGCACTGGATTCGATAGTTTCAAACTGCAACTATCGAAGCAAGCGCGATTCTGTTGAGGAGGCCCGGACCACGATGGCGCATGATCTGACACTGTGGGGCGTTGGCACCAGCCGCACGATGCGGGCGCATTGGATGCTCCTCGAGCTCGACCTCGAATATGAGACGCAGCCGATCCAGCCGCGCACCGGAGAGACCCTGCGCGACGACTATCAGCGCATCAATCCGCGCCACAAGATTCCCGCTCTGCGCCATGGCGATTTCATCGTCACCGAAAGCGCGGCGATAGTCCAATACCTGGTCGAGACCTTCGGCGACCCCCGTAAGTTTTATATTCCGTGCGACGCGAAGAGCCGCGCCGCGCTAAATGAATGGTGCTTCTTCATCATGACGGAACTCGATGCGGGATCGCTGTACGTGGTGCGGCGTCATTCTGATTTGAAGCAGACCTACGGCGATGCGCCAGTCGCAATCGAGTCCGCGAAGCAGTACTTCGCGCACAATCTCGATGCGATGGCCGAGCGAATCTGTATCGGGGGGCCGTATCTGTTTGGTGATCTGCCCAGCGCGGCCGATATCCTGCTGATGACCTGTCTCGACTGGGCCGTCTATTGTGGAATCGTGCTGCCGAAACCGATCGCCGGCTATCAACATCGAATGGCGCAGCGTTCCGCGTACCAGGCGGCGCTCAAACGCAACTTCATGCAAATCAGCCGCTGACGCGGCGCATAGGAATGAATTATGGCGGGTGCGATGAGCGGCGTGCGCATTCTCGATCTGACCAGTATGGTCGCAGGTCCGGTTGCGACGATGATGCTCGCAGACCAGGGCGCCGAGGTTATCAAGATCGAACCGCTGCACGGCGAGCTGATGCGTCACTTCGGCGGCGGCCCGCGCGGGATGACGGCGACGTTCCTGTGCTGCAATCGGAACAAGCGCTCGCTCGCGATCGATCTGAAAACTCCCGACGGGCTCGCGATCCTGCGCAAGCTGATCGCGACCGCCGACGCGTTCATTCACAACTTCCGGCCCGGCACCGCCGAGCGTATCGGGCTCGGCGAGAGTGATGTGCGCAAGGCGCGGCCCGATATCGTTTATGTATCGATCAGCGGATTTGGCGAGACCGGCCCGTATGTCGAGCAGCGCGCGTACGATCCGGTTATCCAGGCGCTGTCGGGCCTCGCGGATATTCAGCGCGAGCGCGACACGGGACGGCCGCGGATGGTGCGCACGATTATCGCCGACTACACGACCGCGCTCACTGCGGCGCAGGCGATCACGGCGGCGCTCTTCGCGCGGCAGCGTAGCGGTGAAGGCCAGCACGTGCGGCTCGCAATGCTTGACGCAATGATCGCGTACCTCTGGCCGGAGGCGATGCCGAGTCTCACTTATGTCGGCGAGGAGACCGATCCGTCCGACGGCGAGATGGGTCCCGATCTCGTCTTCGCGACGCAGGATCGCTATGTCACTGCCGGCGCGCTTTCCGACGATGAATGGGCCGGGATGTGCCGCGCGCTGCGCCGCGAGGATCTCATTACTGATCCACGTTTCAGGACTGCACGCGATCGCACCGTCAACGCGGTTGCGCGTCGCGAGATCGTATCGGCGGAGCTGGAAAAATGGACCGCGGCCGAGATTCTGCCGCGCCTGCTGGAAAACGACGTTCCCTCTGCGGCCGTGTTGCGGCGGATCGAAATCCTGGACGATCCGCAGGTACGCGAGAACGGCACGCTGGTTGAGATCGAAAGCGAGGCGCTGGGCCGCGTGCGGATGCCGCGCCCGGCGGCGCGTTTCGATCGCACGCCTTCGACGATTCGCGAGATGGCGCCAGCGCTCGGCGCAGATTCGGCCGCGATACTTTCAGAACTCGGATACGACGCCCAGGCGATCGTGCAGTTCGCGCGCGCCGGTGTGACGCGAGATCGATCAACGAAGTGACGCTCGCATAAGAGGTTCATCCGATGAGCAATACTCGACCAGTAGCAGTTGTGACCGGCGTTGGGCCTGGCACAGGCACGTCGATTGTTCGCCGCTTCGCCGAGGGCGGATATTCCGTTGCGATGATCGCGCGCGATCGCGCGCGGCTCGAACATCTGGAGCGCGAGATCGATGGCGCGCGAGCGTTTCCGTGCGACGTCAGGGACGTTGCTCGCCTTGGCGCGACCCTCGACGCAATCCAAGCCGACCTCGCCGCGCCGAAGGTGCTGATTCACAATGCGGTCGGCGGTGCTTTCGGCAATTTCCTGGAGATCGAGCCCGACGTGCTGAATCGCAACTTCCAGGTCAACACCATGGCGCTGCTTCATCTCGCGCGGCGCCTTGCTCCGGCGATGATCGCGGCGGGCGAGGGCGCGATTATCGCGACCGGCAACACCTCGGCGCTGCGCGGCAAGGCCGGCTTCGCCGGATTCGCGCCGACCAAAGCGGCGCAGCGGATTCTCGCCGAATCGATGGCGCGCCATCTCGGGCCCAAGGGCGTTCACGTCGCGTACGTCATTATCGACGCCGTTATCGATCTCGAATGGACGCGCAAACGATTTGCCGACGCGCGCGACGAGTTCTTCATCAAGCCGGCGGCGATCGCCAACGAGATTTGGCACCTGGCGCACCAGGATCGATCTGCGTGGTCATTCAATGTAGAGATAAGACCATTCGGCGAGACCTGGTGAAACTCACAGGAGGATCACATGGCCAACGAGAAATGGCGCATCGAGGGTGAGTACTTCGAGTCGTGCAACTGCGAGGTCCTGTGCCCGTGCCTGCTATCGGCGGCGCAGGCGCGGCCGACCGAAGGCCATTGCGACGTGGTGCTGGCGTTTCACATCAAGCAGGGCAACTACGGCAAGGTTGATATTTCGGGACTGAACGCCGTGCATGCGCTTACGACTCCGGGGGCGATGGCGAAAGGCGGCGGCACTCTGGCCGTCTATGTTGACGCGAGTGCGAGTGAAGAGCAGCGCGCGGCGCTCGAGACGATTTTCACAGGAGCCGCGGGTGGTCCGCCGTCGCTATTTGGACCAATGATCGCCAATGTTCTTCCGACGAAGGCGGTCCAGATTTCCTACAGCGGCGACGGCAAGCAGTTCCACGTGGCGATCCCCAACGTCGCCGACGTAACGATCGAGGGCATTCGCGGCGCGGGACAGATCTGGTTTGAGAACATCGTCCATCCCGCTTCAACGAAAATAGCAGCGGCGAAAGGGACGTCGAGTCACTACAAGGATCATTCGCTTGAGTTCGAAAACTCAGGCCGCAACGGTCACTTCGCGCCGATCTCATGGTCTAACTGAGCGGGTCACTCGCGCGCGATGGAATCGAGTGAACGACTCGGCGCGATTTCGGCTCTGCCCGCGCGCGATCGCACGCTGATCCTCGTCGAGCTCGGCGCGCTGACCGCACTGTCTTGGCTCTACCTGGTGCGGATGCCGATGTCGGCGTCAGACTTCGGCGAGGTCGCCGCTCGAATCGCCGCACCGATGCCGTCCGGCGTCGTCGAGCTCTGGATCGTCTTCATGATGTGGGCGGTGATGATGGTGGCGATGATGCTGCCGAGTGCCGCACCGATGATCCTGACCTACGCGAAAATCGCGCGCGGCCACGGCACCGGTGCGATCGCGAAAGCGTGGCTGTTTGCGGCTGGATATTTCGCGGTATGGACAATATTCAGCGCCGTCGCGACGATCGCGCAGGCTGTGCTGCAGCGTGCATCGATTCTTTCCAACGCGATGTCAACGTCGAGCCTTGTTGGCGCCGCGATTCTGGTCATTGCCGGAATATATCAGCTCACGCCGATGAAGCAGGCGTGTCTCTTTCATTGCCAGTCGCCCGTCTCATTTTTCATGACGCATTGGCGCGACGGCGCGGGCGGCGCGTTTCGGATGGGACTCGAGCACGGCTCGTTCTGCGTCGGCTGCTGCTGGATGCTGATGCTCTTGCTGTTCGCCGCAGGCGTGATGAATCTCACCTGGGTCGCAGCGCTCACGGCTTTTGTGCTGATCGAAAAGCTCGTGCCGTATCCGCGCGCGATCGCGAATATCGCCGGCGCATCGCTAATCGCCGGCGGTGTCCTGCTTGCCCTGCGTGCCTAGTGCGCGCCGTTCGCGCGCGGCATCGTTGAGATCCAAGCGTCGCGGCCCGGCGAATAGTTCATGATGTTCTGCTCGGGATCGCGATTGACGAGCGGGCGCATGAACAGCGGATGGCGCATGCTGCGGACCTCGTGCTCGAGCTGATACAGGCACTTGCCGGTCTCGAGATCGACGATGTCCTTGAAGCGGTACTGATGCTGATCGCTTTCCTCGCTGATCAGGCTTCTGCGCTGAAGGGCCTGATACGGTCCGGAAAAATTCGCCACGTAAATCTGGATGTGATGGCCGTCGTAGGGGCCGAGCGGCGCGTCGGTTTCGCTGAACAGCAGCGATTGATTGGCGCCGACGGAGACTGCCGTGGAGCGACCGTCGCGGCCGAGTTGCACGGGTGCTCCCATGTAAGCCGAGTAGAAGCCCGCGATACCGCGCGCGCTGTTGGGCGGCACATCGAACTGAACATACGCCAGGCCGAGCGTGGTCCGCCCGAACTGCTCGCGCGGCTCGTAGCATCGGAAGTGATTGCCCCACGGGCATACGGCTTCGACGTAACCTTCCATCTCGCAGAAATCGAAGCGCGTCTCACCGAGGCGTTTGCGCAGTCGCGTCAGGCGCTCGAGCAGCGCGGCCCGGCTCTGGATGACGATGCCAACATGGCCGCGAATCAACTGCGGCTTGCTGGTCGGCAGATGAAACTGGCTGCGCCCGATGTTTACCCACATGTTACTGACGCTGACCATCATGTAGGGGTCGCGGGTCAGGCCGAGACCGGTGACATAGAACAAGGTCGCGAGATCCTGATCGGGCACCGTGATGTTGACGTGCTCGAGCGCGACGATATTGCCAAGGTCTTCTACAGTGCGGTCATATGTGGCGGCCATATGAGCCTCCGTACTGGCTAATGGTTGATGTCCTAGCGGCAGCATAGGCCAGAATCGTGGCGATTCAAAACTGAATTTTTGCCCGCGCGCTTTCCCGAAGATGCGAGGCTGGTGTATGTCGGCATCAGAGGAAATGCCGATGGAACGCGCGCGTATCAATGGTGTTGAGCTGGCTTATGAGCTTCGCGGATCGGGCACGCCGATCGTGATGATTCACGGGGCGCAGGGCGATCAATCGATGTTCACGGGAATCGCAGCGTCGTTCGCAGGCGAGTATCGCGTGCTGACGTTCGATCAGCGCGGCTCGGGTCTCAGCGAAAAGCCGGACATGCCGTACAGCATGGCGATGTTCGCCGACGATACCGCGGCGTTGATGGATCACGTCGGTATCGCCAAGGCGCATATCATCGGCGTTTCGATGGGTGGAATGATCGCGCAGGAGTTCGCGATTCGGCATCCGCAGAAAGTCATCTCGCTGGTGCTCGGATGCACGACGCCTGGAGGTCCGAACGCGGTCGCGCTCACAGGCGGGCCGCTCGCGAGCGCGTATTCGACGCAGCCCATGAGCGCGGAAGAGCGGGGCAAGGCGCTGGCCGAGGCGGCATTCAGCAAGGGGTACCTTGCGACGCATCCCGAAATCATCACGAACATGATCGAGTCGCGGCGTCAGCGGCCGATCGATAACACCGGCTTCACGCATCGCATGAAGGCTGCGCGCGAGCACGATACCTACGACCGCCTCGGACAGATTCGGTGTCCGACGCTTGTCATCACCGGCAAGGACGACGCGCTAATCTCCTGGGAGAACTCGCGCATCCTGAAGGAGAAGATCGCAGGCTCCGAGTTCGTGCTGCTCGAACCCGCGGGGCACTGCTTCTGGATGGAGAAGCCGCAAGACTCGCACGACGCGATCGCGAAGTTTATCGCCGGGCATCGACCGTGAACGCGCTGGTAATCGGCGGGACCGGACCGAGCGGTCACTTTATCGTCAATGGCCTGCTGCGCCGCGGCTATCGCGTCGCGATGATGCATAGCGGGCGTCACGAGCTTGCCGAAATCCCCGATACCGTCGAGCACATTCACACCGATCCATTTTCCGATGAGGCGGTGCGCGGCGCACTCGGGAATCGCACCTTCGATCTGACCGTCGCGACCTACGGCCGGCTGCGGCGGATCGCGGAAGTGATGGCAGGGCGCACCGGCAAGTTCATCTCGATCGGCGGCGTGCCCGCCTATCGCGGCTACATGAATCCGGGAGTGCTGTATCCGCAGGGGCTGCCGGTGCCGACGCGCGAAGATGCGCCGATCGTTCCCGTCGAAAGCGAGGATGCGAAGGGCTGGCGCGTCGCACGGAGCGAGATCGCGGTCTTCGATCGGCATCGCGATGCCAGCCATTTTCGCTACCCGTTTCTCTACGGCCCGTACCAGGTCGCGCCGCGCGAATGGTGTATCGTGCGGCGAATCCTCGACGGCCGCCGCGCGATTATCGTTCCCGAGGACGGACTGTCACTGAGTCATTCACAGTATGTCGAGAACGCGGGGCACGCGGTGTTGCTCGCGGTCGACAATCCGAAAGCCTCAGCGGGGCAAATCTACAACTGCGGCGACGAGCACGTTCTGACGCTGCGCCAGGTGATCGAGATTATTGTGCACACGCTCGGCGTCGATATCGACATCGTGTCGATGCCGTGGCGATTTGCGATTTCGGCGCGCCCGATGATCGCGCAGGCCGCGACCACCCATCGGGTGTTCGATCTCAGCAAGATCCGCCAGCAGCTTGGATACGCCGACGTTGTCGCGCCCGAAGAAGGCATGGCGATTACCGCGCGATGGCTCAAGGATAATCCGCTTGCACCGCGCGGGCCTGAGGAGAAGATCCTGCAAGACCCGTTCGACTATCGCGCTGAGGATCAAACGATCGCGGCGTGGCAGGATCTCTGCGCAAAGATGCCGGCGGCCGAATTCGTGCATGAGCCCGGGTACACCGCGACCTACAGCGGCCCCGGCGGCAAGGCTCGCTCGTCACCTTTCTCATGATTCAGCTCACAATCCGAACGACATAACGACAAGAATTACAAAGCAAAGGAGCAAGAGGAGCGCACCGGTGCGGAGGCCGTGCGCGGCCCATTCGCCGCTCGAGATTCCGAGACGGCCGGCCGCAACGATGTTCGGGATGTTGCCGGGAATGAGCATCCCTCCGCTGATCAGCAGCCCCATCATCGCGAACCGCTGCTGACTGACGCTCAGCGCAGGACCGATTTCGACTGCGGCGAGCGTCGCGTTATCGACAACGGCCGAAATCGTGTTGAGCCAGAACAGAATCACGGCCGGAAGATGCCGCAGGTAAATATCGACAACTGGCCTGATCGCGGCAGCGAGGCCAACCAATCCGACGATGAAGAAATAGACCTTCGCGGCACGGATCAGCACGACGCTCCAGCCATCCTCGGCGGCCAAATGAAGCCGGGCCTTGTGATGGTTGCTCTCAAGGAACAGAACGGGGATGGCGACGAGCGCGGTTCCACCCACGATGAACGGCCACAAAAGGCGCGCCAGGTACCAGAAGTCGGCGTGAAGCGCGGCGAGGACCAGGGTACTGGCCGGCATTCCAAGCGGCGTGATGGCAGCGCCGAGACCGATCGCGAAGCAACCGTACACGGTCGCGGCAATTTCAGAAGGTCGGTCCATCTTGAGTAGCGAGATCGCTTCGGCAAAAACCAACGCCGCGACCACCGCCGTGATGAAGCCGGACAGCAGACCCAGAGCGATCGTGAGTCCGAAGCATAGCCATTGCTGGCCGAGCGATCGGATCGCATGGGCGAAGATCCGATCGAGCTTGACCCTCAACAGGCGAAACACGATGCCAAAGACGAGCACCGCGCAAGTCAGTTCCAATGGTTCGAACAGCGCGCTCCGAACGAGGCCAAAACTCATCCGTCCTGAAATAACGGCGGCAACAGTTCCGGCCGCCAGGAAGAAGAGCTCGACGTTCCGTTCGATTGGCTTGACGAGAATCGGACCGAGCAGAACTACGATCACGGTCACCAAGGCAGCGAGGGCCGCAAACATGCTTCAGCACTAATGCAGCAATGTCCGGCTCTCGCAACTCGGCAAACGCGCGGGCCAACCGTCGCCTGACCAACGGCAACCGGCTCCCGGCCGGCCGCGCAGGCTGCTAATCGTTCGCGAGTGCCTGGCGAATCGAATTCAAAATAAACAGAAGGTTACGCGGCTTCTTTACTTTGACGAGACGGTTAACCTCTTTAAGCACGCCCAATTCTTCTTCGGTAATGTGGTGGCGCTTGATGAGCGCGGCCTCGGTGATGAAGCGCTTCCAGGTATCGTTCTGGTTGGAAGGCGGTTTGGGCTCGTTGCTCAAGATTTCTTCGAGCTCAGGATGGGCGGCGACACAAATCTTGACCGGGTCGGCCTTCATGAGATCGGCCAACCTCAGCGCGAGCGCCAGCGAGGGTTGCCTTTCCCCGGCTTCGAGGTAGGCGACATAGCTTGGCTTGACGCCGATCTCCTGGGCGACCTGACGCTGGGTCAGTCCCGTGGCATTGCGCCAGGTCTTCAAAGTATCGCTGAGATTGGAGAAATCGTGCTTGCTAGCGGATTGTTTCATCGCAACTTTGCCACCGTTGGTTGAGTTCAGCCCGTTTTCCGAAAACTTCAAGGCCAGGTGGAATGTTGACGATTCGAACAGCCAGCCCCCCGGAACAGAGTCAAACTGCTCTCTCGTCGCGATTCGGCGGCGCAAGCGCCGACGTTCCAGGCCAAATCGCAATCTGGCCCGGAAGTTAATCTATGTGCCAGCCAGCGTCAAGAAGCGTGCACTGCCGGTGCACAAATCGCCCAAGGCTCATTTGGACTTGAGGGCGTCGCAGAGGATCGCAGAGGCGGCCCGAGTCATGATTCGCCGCGCCGCGGGGACGGGCAGACCGTGATGCGAGCGAAGCGCCTCCCACGAAGGCCAGGCGCATAAGGTGTGCAAAATCATCAGCAATTCGCGCCTCTGCGCGCCCCGCAGCCCTTTTAGCTCCGGGCCGATCGCGTTGGCGATATCTGTCACGGCGGCCTCGCGCACCTGCCGCATCACCGCCGCTACGAACGGATCGTTATATTCAACCATTGAGGCGGCCCGCCGAAACGGGGCGACTACCTCGAACATCGCGGTCTGGCGGCCGATAAAGTTGCGCAAGCCTTCGTCGGCGGACATGTTGGCCCGCGGGCCATCCGAGAAGAAGGTGCGCGACAGAGCGGGGATTCGCTCGATTGCCACTTGGCGCAGCAATGTCAGATCGGTGAAGTGCTTGAAGATAACCCGCACCGAAAGCTTCGCCCGTTTGGCGATCTCTCTCGCGGTCGGCGTCGGCACGCCCTGCTGCATCAGGCTCATGTAGGCGGCGAGGATGCGCTCGCGCATCTCGGCCCTGATCCGCAGGCCCTTGGCGGTTCTCCCATCAACGGAATTTGCTTGCGGCTGACGATTCGCCTTGGGAGGAAGAGGTTTCGGTCGAGTTGACAAATCGTTAATTCTCAGACTCAGCTTGTGACTATGTTTAGCACGATAGGCGTCGGCGTACAGCCTTTGCTGCATAAGAGAGCCCATCGATGTTTGTCAAAGCTATTTTATAGCCATCGAATGTCGCTAAAATGCTCACTTTTGACGGCTGCCCTCGCAAAATTTGCCCGCCGCTCCCGTGTGACAGCGCTCGGAGTTGCATCTCAAAGCTGGATTAACGATGTAGTTTCATTAAGGATGAAATCGTGACGGACGAGAGCGTCAACCCAATCCGGCTCGCGTGGGGCGCCGTCGCGACACTTTTGTCGATCCTCTATACGGCACTGATTGCGCCGTTTGCGATTGCCGCTGTCTCCGCGCAGCAGCATCGTATCGTCGCGCGGCTGGTACGTTTCTGGTCGTGGCTCATCGTGCGGACCTGCGCGATCACGGTCCGCTTCGAGGGTCTTGAGAACCTCGCCGGATTCAAATCCTGTGTTCTGGTCGCAAATCATCAGAGCTTCTTCGACGTGTTCGCGATGCTCGCGTATTTCCCGGTCGAAGTGCTTTTTGTGGCGAAGAAGGAACTGCTCAAGATTCCCGCGGTCGGATACACGCTGGCGCGCTCGGAACATATCGTGATCGATCGTGACAACGGCGGCCGCTCGATTCGCCGCGCCGTCGAGGCGTTGCGCGAGGGTTGGATCGTCACGATTTTTCCAGAGGGCGAACGCTTCAACGACGGCGCCGTACATACCTTCGATGACGGCGCGGCGTGGTTGGCGATCCTCGGCAAACGGCCGGTGGTGCCGATGGCGATCACGGGCTCGGGCCAAGTGTTCCCCAGGAAGGCGCTGACGGTCACTCCCGGCGGCGAAATTTGCTACCGCATCGGCCGGCCGATTCCGACCGAGGGTCTTCACAGCGCCGATCGCGCCGAGCTGACCCGCCGCCTTGAAGACGAAATCCGCGCCTCCGCCCAGGCCTAGCCGCAACTTCCCTGAACTCGCCCATCTACTTGCCAACGTGGCTTAAGCGCGGGACTATGCAGTCCATCAAGGGCTCGCCGCATCCCGCATGCCGCCGGCCTGACTAGAGGTAACATCATGCGAGAAGCGGTTATCGTTTCCACGGCCCGCACGCCGATCGGCAAGGCCTATCGCGGCGCCTTCAATGACACCGAGTCGCCGTCGATGGCGGCGCCGGTTATCCGCGCGGCGATCGAGCGCGCCAAGATCGAACCCGGCGAGGTCGACGATCTGATCATGGGTGCGGCACTCCAACAAGGCACGCAGGGTTTCAATGTCGGGCGCCAGTGCGTTGCGGCGGCAGGATTGCCTGTCAGCGTTGCCGGGCAGAGCGTCGATCGGCAATGCTCCTCCGGCTTGATGAGCATCTCGATGGCGGCCAAGCAGATCATGGTCGATGGGATGCAGACCGTCGTCGCGGGCGGTGTCGAATCGATAAGCCTGGTGCAGAACGCGCACATGAACCCCTTCCGCGCGGCCGATCCGATCGTGCTCGAGCGCGCGCCCGCAATTTACATGTCGATGATCGACACGGCCGAAGTCGTATCCAAGCGCTACAAGATCTCGCGCGAGGCGCAGGACGAATATTCGTTTCACAGCCAGGAGCGAACCTACGCGGCGCAGCAGAAGGGCCTCTTCAACGACGAGATCATCGCGACCACAGTGACCAAGCGCTTCGATGACAAGAAGACCGGCGAGACGACCAAGCAGCAGGTCACGCTCGAACGCGACGAATGCAACCGCCCCGGTACTACGCTCGATGGCCTGGCCTCGCTGCCGCCCGTCAAGGGACCGGGCGGATTTATCACGGCCGGCAACGCGAGCCAGCTTTCCGACGGTGTGTCGGCGTGCGTGCTGATGGAGCGCAAGCAGGCCGAGCAGCGCGGACTTCATCCGCTTGGAATCTACCGCGGAATGGCAGTCGCGGGATGCGAGCCCGACGAAATGGGTATCGGACCGATCTTCGCGGTGCCGAAGCTGCTCGAGCGCAACGGTCTCAAGATGGATGACATCGGATTGTGGGAGCTCAACGAGGCGTTCGCCTGCCAGGTGATCTATTGCCGCGATAAGCTCGGCATCCCCGATGAGCTCCTCAACGTCAACGGCGGCGCTATTTCGATCGGCCATCCTTACGGTATGAGTGGTTCGCGGATGGTCGGGCACGCTCTCATCGAGGGCAAGCGGCGCGGCGTCAAATACGTGGTAATCACGATGTGCGTGGGTGGCGGCATGGGCGCCGCCGGCCTTTTCGAAGTGGCTTGAGCTAACAGGGAGATAACAAGATGAAACTTGGAGTAATGGCAGCGGGATTCGGACCGCAGATCAAAATCGATATCGAGCGGATTAAACGTGCGGAGGACCTCGGCTACGACTCGGTGTGGACGGCCGAGGCCTGGGGCAGCGACGCAATCACCCCGCTTGCCTGGATCGCGGCGCATACCAGGAAAATCAAGCTGGGCACCGCGATCATGCAGATGCAGGCGCGCACGCCCGCGATGTGCGCGATGCAGGTGATGACCGTCGACCAGATGTCGGGCGGACGCATGATCGTGGGGCTCGGACCCTCGGGCCCGCAGGTCATCGAGGGATGGTACGGGCAGCCCTACGGCAAGCCGCTCAAGCGTACCCGCGAGTACATCGCGATCATGAGGCAGATCTTCAGCCGCGAGAAGCCGGTCGAATTTCAGGGCGAGTACTATCAGCTCCCGTACAAGGGCGCGGGCGCGTCGGGCCTCGGCAAGCCGCTGCGCAGCATCCTGCACGGCCGCGCCGATATTCCGATCTACACCGCGACGATCTCGCCCAAGGGTATCGAGACCGCGGCGGAAGTCGCTGATGGATTTATCCCGGTGTGGACGACGCCCGACGGCGTCGAATCGTTCGTCGGCAATATCGAGGCAGGCTTCAAGAAGGCCGGCAACGGCAAGAGCTGGAGCAATTTCGAGGTAGTTCCGTCGATCAACGTCGTCCTGAACAACGACGTGCAGGCGGCGCGCGATTCGTTGAAGCCGGGCATCGCGCTTTACGTCGGCGGCATGGGCGCGCGCAGCAAGAATTTCTACAACGATCACGTGACGCGCCAGGGATGGGGCGACGCGGCCAAGAAGATCCAGGATCTCTTCCTCGACGGCAAGAAGCAGGAAGCAACCGCCGCCGTTCCCGATGCGCTGGTTGATGCGCTATCGCTGGTCGGCCCGAAAGAAAGAATCCGCGACCAGGTGCAAAAGTGGAAAGCCAGCAAAGCCTCGACGCTGCTGATCGGCGGCGCCCCCAACGCAATCGATCTGATGGCGGAGCTGTGTCTGTAAACTGACAGTCAAATCAAAGTCCGAAAGAAAGGGCCGTTCTCGAGCGGCCCTTTCTTATTTCGTACCAAAAGTTTGGAAGCGTTGAGTCATCGCCACACCACGGGCCGTCAATCAAGGATGCAGCCCGGGGCTTCTGTAAACAAACTGAGTCGTATTCTGTGTCACCCCGAGCGAAGTGCAGGGATCTTGGAGGCCCCGAGGTAGCAGGTGCCAGACATCGCGCGAAGCGCCTTCCTTTTTTAGCTGCTGAGGTCTTTGCTTGCGGAGTGTCGGCGGTCAATGCTCTTTACGAGGCTCATTAAATCGATGCGCATCACTATCGCAATCGATGAGGCATTGATGAAAAGGGTGATGCTTGCGTCCGGTGCGAAGACCAAGCGCGAAGCAGTCGAGCGAGGTTTGCGACTGATCGTCCAGCTGAAGCGTCAGGAAAAGATGGCGGACTTGCGCGGCAAGCTTCCTTGGGACGGCGATCTCAAGGCGAAGCGACGTGACGGACTCAGCGCCGATCGGTAACCACCCCAATGGCGTGGAAAGAGGATCCCGCGCGCGAGGCTGAGATGCGTGCCGCTCATGTCGGCGAGTTGAAGCCGCTCGATCGGAATATTCGGCTCGTCGAATATGATCCGCAGTGGCCGCTGATGTTTCAGCACGAGGCCGAGCGTATCAGGGCGGCGCTCGGTGCCCGCGCGCTTCGCATCGAGCATGCGGGATCGACTTCGGTGCCGGGGCTCGCGGCGAAACCGATCATCGACATCATCTTGGAAGTTGCGGATTCATCGAAAGAGAATTCGTACGTGCCGGCGCTCGAAGCCGCCGGTTACGTTTTGCGGATTCGCGAGCCCGACTGGAATCAGCATCGGATGTTCAAAGGTCCCGACATCGAGTTGAACCTCCATGTCTATACTTCCGGATGCGAGGAGATCAGCCGGATGCTCGCGTTTCGTGATTGGCTGCGTGTCGACGATGCCGATCGCGAGCTTTATGAGCGGACCAAGCGCGAGCTGGCCGAGGAAAAATGGAAGTACACGCAGGATTACGCCGACGCGAAGACCGCAGTTGTCGCCGAGATCTTGACGCGAGCGCAGGCGAAGATTCGCTGAAAACTCGGAATTTCGCCTGAATCCGCCCAATTTGCCTCGCGACGGCGGAATGGTAATGTCGCCACGCGCACCTTGAGGGAGGCACGCACATGACTACCGAAGAGGGAGTAGCTCTCCAGGCAGGTGACCCGATCTGGGTTTGGCATGGATACGAATGGCTGGCGGGCAGTGTCAGAGGACTGCGTTTCGGCCGCATCCTCCATGTAGACATCCTGATTGAAACCGAGGTGCCGCTCAGCGGGAAGTTTCGCAAGAAGACTCCCAGTCAAATCGAGCGTCGAAATCTTGGGCTGAACGGGGCCGACCGTCCGCGTCATGCCGGAAGGGTGCGCCGCGTCGCGAATCTTGCCCTATCGCGCCGCCGCGACGATTCCGCCGGCTCCGCTACGCTCGACAATTAGCTAATCCGTCATAACTGCCTGATGTAGCGGCGCCAGGCCGCCGTCGCATCAGGCGTTCTATTGCGCTCGCGCTCACGCGCGCCCTGCGCCGGGCGACGTGTTCCCATTCATCGGCATCGCCACCAGTGAATATCGCTACTCTCCGAATTACTATGAGCGTCTTAGCTTGCTCTACGCCCTCAAAAATAAGCAATTTTATAAATTGTCATGAAAATCTCTCAAAGCTAGAAATAAATGGTCATTTGCAAAATTTGGATGGCCAAAAGGGGCAAAAGCCGACTCACCTTGAAGTGAGCAAACAAGCGGGAGGGATTATGAAAAAGCTACTGTTAGCGGCCGCGTTACTGATTATGCCGGCGATACAGGTGCAGGCCGCGCCGCCGCCGCCGCCGGGACCGACCACGGGGACGATCTACATGTGCGTGAATATCTTCGCGTTCCCCTGATTCCCCAACGTTCGCGTCGTGCAGAACGCCAACTCCTGCATCCCCAAGCTCGAGTATCTGCAGACGATCAGCCAGACGCCGCCGCCGGCCTCGCTTACGATCGGCGTCACTTGCAGCACCAACAATGTCTCGCAGGGCGATGGGGGCTTCAATATCAACGTCGAGTGCCCCGCTGGTGATATCGCGTTGACGGGCGGCTGGTCGTGCGTCGATGGCACCAACAACGTTAACGATGCCACCGTCTCGGTGAACAGCTTCCTATACAGCAACGTCACGCCCGTGGGCTGGCAGACGATCGGCCACGTTAAAACCTTCAGCGGCTCATGCACCGTCTGCGCATCGTGCGCGCCGGGCGCCTGCAAAGACACCAACGACTGCCTGCCGTAACATTCTCGATGGCTGGTACAAAACGGGTGGCGCGAAATCGCCGCCCGTTTTTTCTTTTGAAATCAGAAATAACGCCTGAGGATCGATTTCCGACGCGATCAGCGAATCTGATATTCCTTCATCCTACGTCATTTAGACCGCACTTGACTGTGGCATATCTCAAAGAGTCAGAGAGGAAAGTGAGCAGCGGTTGAAGGAACGAGCAGGAGCTCCAAGTGTGAAGGCCCCCAGCAGGAGTGACGTAGCGCGCGACACCCGCCGAGCGATCCGTTTGTTCAAAACGCGCTCCCTCGGGTTCAAAATATTCGCGGTAGTGATAGCGCCGCTGATCTACGGCTTGATCACAGGCATTGCGCTTGGGTCCTCGGCTGCGGCCTACTGGGTACTAATCGCAATTGGCGTGATTGGCGCGATCTCATCAGGCTATGAACATGAAGAGCCACTGTCGGCCGTGTGGCGCGGCTGCCTAAGCGGGGCTTTCTTTACAGGTGGGCTCCTCGGGATCCTTTGGATTTCAGGCTGGACGCCGCGGGTCGTGCTACTCGCTCCAAGTGTATTCTTTCCGCTGAACTGTATTGCAGGTGCAGTAATCTGCTCTGGCGTTGCCTGGTGGCGCCACCGCGCCGAAGGTGACGCAGCGGTTCAGGTATGAAGCCGGAACGTCAATAGTGCGGCTCGTCGCCCGTTTTGTTCTTTTGGAGTCAGATTAACGGCTGAGGTTCGATAGCCGACGCGATCAGCGAATCTGGTATTCCTTCATCTTTCGCTGAAGCGAGATTCGCGAGATGCCGAGCGCTTTGGCTGAGTGAGTGACGTTGCCGTCGTTGCGTGCGAGCACGTCCGAGATGTAGCGGGCTTCGAATTCCGCGCGCGCATCATTGAGATTGCCGTTCTGGAGGGGCTTCTGCGCTGAGCCCGTGGGTGCCTTCTCGGTCACTACGACCGGTGCTTCTTTCACCGATTCAGACAGTACGCTGGCCTTGATATTTTCGCCATCACGCGTGAGCGCAACTGCGCGTTCGATCTCGTTTTGCAGCTCACGCACGTTCCCCGGCCATCCGTATGTTTCGAGCATCGTCATCGCCGCCGGATCGATACCAGGAACGCGTCGGTGCTGGCGTTCGGCGGCAACTGATACGAAGCGCGTCGCCAGCAGGGCCACATCACCCGAGCGCGTGCGCAAGGGCGGCAGCTTTATCGGAAAAGCCGCGAGCCGATAGTAAAGGTCGGCGCGGAACGTCCCTGCCGCGACTGCTTCTTTCAAGCCGCGATTGCTGGCCGATAATACTCGCACGTCGACCTGCTCGGGACGTGTGCTGCCGACCGGGATGATCTCGCCGTCCTGCAAAACGCGCAGCAGCTTGGGTTGCATCCCGAGCGGCATCTCCCCGACTTCGTCGAGGAAGATGACGCCGCCCGATGCGGCCCGAAAGAGTCCTGGCTGATCCTTGATCGCGCCGGTGAATGCGCCGCGGCGATGTCCGAACAGCTCGCTCTCGAGCAGATGCT